>DASPZT010000224.1:0-2451 GCA_035636135.1 Candidatus Limnocylindria bacterium
AACCCTGGCTTCCCCACGACGGTCCCGTCCTGGTACACGACCTCGCCGCGGCAAATGGTGCTGATGACCTTCCCCACCACCTGCAGTCCCTCGTAGGGTGAGTAGCCGGCCTGGCTGTGGAGCTCGGCCGCGCTGAGCACCCGCTCCGGCGCGGGGTCGAAGACCACGATGTCGGCATCGAACCCTCTGGCGAGATCACCCTCCGCGGCCAGAGCCCGAAGATCTTGGCCGGGTTGGTACTGAGCAGTCGAACCATGTCCAGGACCGTGATTCGTTTGCGGCGTACCCCGAACGTATAGAGCAGCGGTAGCGAGGTCTCCACCCCGGGAATGCCCGGGCTGACCTTGGTGAAATCGGAAACGCCCGACCGCTGAGCCAGGCTGAAGCCGCAGTGATCGCTGCCCATGCTGTGGACATGCCCATCCGCCACCCGCCCCCAGAGTGCCGCCAGCATCGCCGCATCCCGCAGCGGCGGCGTCATGAGGTAGCGGTCTGGGTCCGGACCTTGATACACGGAGTCGTCGAGGACCAGGAAGTGGGGGCAGGTCTCCACCATGCCAAGGGTGCCCCGCTCCCGGGCCTCCTTCACCAGGTCCACGGATAGCGGGTTCGACAGGTGAACGAAGTAGACGGGACTGCCGGTCGCCCGGCTGAAGGTCAATCCTCGCCCCACCGCCTCCGCTTCCGCCACGGCCGGCCGCGCCACCCCGTGATAGGCGAGCGATGTCTTGCCGGCCTGCACCAGCTCCTGCTTCTTCCCTTCCAGGATGTCGTCATTCTCGGCGTGCACCTGGACCAGGAATCCCGCCTTCCCGGTGCGCTCCATCAGCCGGTACCAGGTCCAGTCGTTGACGTAGAAGGGCTGGTCTTTGTAGGTGGTGTAGACCTTGGCGCTGGTCACACCCTCTTTGACCAAGGCCGCGAGATCGTCCTCCCAGCCGTCCGGCAGGTGGGTGATGTTCAGATGAATCCCGTAGTCGACGACGGATTTCCCATCGATCTCGGCCTGCCGGGCCTGCAGCGCCTGCTGGAACGTTTGCCCCGGTCGCTGCAGCGCGAAGTCGAGGTAGGTGGTGACCCCGCCCGCCGCCGCCGACGCCGAGCCGCTGGCAAAATCGTCGGCGGTGCGGGCCGTGCCCGTGTCCAGGGCAAAGTGCGTGTGCGGATCGACCACGCCGGGCAGCACCAGCTGGCCCGTGGCATCGATGACCTCCTGGCCCGCGGCCGGAATCCCGACGCGGATATCGGCGATCTTGCCATCCCGGACCAGCACGTCCGCCACATGCTCGCCGGCCGCACTCACCACCCGGCCTCCCTTGATCAGCATGCGATCTTTTTCCTCCCCCCTTGGGCGGCACCGCGGTCAAAGTCTCTTCTACCTTGCGGACTCTTTATCTCCCTCCCCCTTGCGGGGAGGGTAGGGTGGGGGTATCTCGTCGAGCGCTCACTCATCGCAACCAGCCGTTGGAATCTCGACACGTAGCAGCATTCATCCGCGGCACCGATACCAATCTGCATCCTCCCTTGCCGACCGTTTATCTCCCTCCCCCTTGCGGGGAGGGTGGGGTGGGGGTGTTTCGCCGAAGCTCCGTCATCTCCACAGCTTGGCTCGTGCTGGATGTCGGCATGCGGCGGCCTTCATCATAGACAGGTGCGCCAGCGGCTTTCACCGGGCTTTCGGGTCGGCCATTTCACGGATCCGGGCGGAGAGACGGGATGCACGGTCGTCCTTCCCCCGCCCGGCAACGTGTGCGCCTATGACCTTCGCGGATCATCCCCGGGCTCGCGCGAGCTCGCGTCGCTCGATTTGGAGCGGCGGGCCACCGAAGTCCATGGCATTCTGCTGACCGGCGGCAGCGCCTTTGGGCTGGCGGCGGCCGACGGGGTGATGGCCTGGCTGGAAGAACATGGCATCGGCTACCACACCGAGATCGCGACCATTCCTATCGTGCCGGCCGCGGTCATCTTCGACCTGGGGGCCTCGAAAGACCACGGCCGTCCGGGGCCGAAGGCGGGATACGCGGCCTGCCAGGCAGCGGTCGAGGAACCGGTGCCCGTCGGCCGAGTCGGTGCCGGCACGGGGGCGACGGTCGGCAAGTGGGCGGGCCGCGAGTACCGATCGCCGGGCGGGATGGGCCTGGCTTTGATGGAGGTCAACGGCATGAGCCTGGCGGCGCTGGCAGTGGTCAACGCCCTGGGCGATGTGATCGCCGCCGACGGCTCGGTCCTGGCCGGCACCACCGCCAGCAACCCGACCTTCCGGGCGCCGGCCGAACCGACCGAGGCCACGGTGGCGAATACTGTATTGGCCGTGGTCACCACCAACGCCGCCCTGGACAAGAGCCAGGTTCGCTTCCTGGCGGCCCGTGGGTCGGACGGCATCACCAGGGCGGTCCGCCCGGCGCACACGCGCTACGACGGCGACCTGGTGTTCGCCGTGACCGGTCCGCC
>DASPZT010000225.1:0-6279 GCA_035636135.1 Candidatus Limnocylindria bacterium
TCAGTTACGCACCGACGGGTGCGCGCCTTCGCGTGCTCGTCGCCTCCTTCCGCTCATCTCGCCCCGCATCCCAATCTGCGTCGTCCGATCGGTGGATCCGGGCTTAGGCTGAAACGGTCCGCCGAGGCGTATCCGCGCGGACAATCTCCAGGATCTCGGGCTCGGTCAGCAGCCGGTTGCCCCGCTTGGCTTCCTCGAAGATGCTCTTGACCAGAGCGGGCTGCGGCGCAATGCCATGCTGTTCCAGCCAGAAGATGACGTTGGACTCGCCGCTCATGGGTCCGATCTCGATCAGCTGCTGGCAGCCGAACAGCTCGGCCGGGACACCGGAGTAGACGCGATTGGCCAGCCAGTCGTCCCCCTTGCGCTTGGCCTTGATTACGGCGGCGGCATGCACGCCGGTGGCTGTGCGAAAGGCGTCGGCGCCAAGCACAGGGTAGTTCGGCGGGATCGGCATCCCGGTTCCTTCGGCGATCACCTCGCCGAACTCGCGCAGGTGACTCAGATCCGTATCGATCCAGCCGAGCAGGCGGAGGTTGACCAGCAGCAGGTCGATTTGGGTGTTGCCGACCCGTTCGCCCAGGCCGAGGGCACACCCGTGCAGGCGGTCTGCTCCGGCCACGGCCGCCACCATGGCGTTGACCAGCCCCAATCCGCGGTCGCTGTGGCCGTGCCAGTCCACGCCAACCATTGGGTTCAGCTCATCGACCAGGCGGCGCATGTGGCTCACCAGCGCCCGCACCCCGTCGGGGGTCGCGTGGCCGACCGTGTCACATACGCAGATGCGCGCCGCGCCTTCTTCGATCGCCGTGCCGTACAGCCGGCGAAGCGTTTCCGGATTGGCGCGCGTGGTGTCTTCGGTGACGTAGAGCACCGGGAGCTGCTGCTGGCGGGCGAAGCGGACGGCCGTCCGCGTGTTCTCGACCATCTGATCTAGCGTCCAGCCCTCGGCGTACTGCCGGATGGGGCTGGAGCCGATGAAGGCGGCCACCTCGATCGGGATCCCCACCCGCTGCGAGATCTCGACCACCGGACGGATGTCCACCTCCAGGGTGCGAGCGGCGCAGAGGGGCTTGATCCGGAGCCGCTGGTCGCGGATCTCCTGGGCCAGCCGCTCGACGTGGGCCACCATCCGGGGGCCAGCGCCGGGGAGCCCGAGGTCGATGGACCCGATGCCCAGGGCGTCGGCCAGCTGGAGAAATCGCAGCTTGACGTCGATCTCCGGGTCGCGCACAGACGGTCCCTGAATCCCGTCGCGTAGCGTTTCGTCGTGCAGGGTGACCGGGTGATCGGGTCGCTCGTTCTCGCCCACCACGTTCCAGTCGTAGATGAGGTCGCGCTCCTCAGGCATCCGGCTCTTCCAGGTACCGGACCAGGGTCGTCAGGAACTCGGTAGCCAGGGCCCCATCGACGATGCGGTGGTCGACCGAGATCGAGATCCAGGCGCCCGGCCTGGCCACCACCTGGCCGTCGATCACCATCGGCCGCGGGCGAATGGCGCCGAAGCCGACCACGCAGCACTCGGGCGGATTGATGATAGGCGTCCCGGTTTCGACCGGACCGCTGGCTCCCACGTTGGTCACCGTGATGGTGCTGCCCGTCATGTCGCGCGGCGGCAGCGACCCGGCGCGGGCGCCCGCGATTAACTCGCTGGCCCGCGCGGCGATCTGCTCCAGGTCCAACTGGTCGGCGTCCCGCAGGACGGGGACCAGCAGCCCCTGGGGCGTGTTCACCGCCAACCCCACGTGAATCGCGCCCTTGATCACGATTTCATCGTGGGCCTCGTCCCAGGTGCTGTTCAGCATCGGATGGTCCCTGGTCGCGCGTACGACGGCCCGCACGAAGTAGGGGAGGGGCGTGACGGATTGGCCGGCCTGCTTGCGGCGCTCGCGGTCGGCCAGCAGCTGCGTGGCATCGAAGACGGCGAACTCGGTGAACTGCGGGATGGTGGTGACGGACCGGAGCATCTGCCGGGCAATGGCCTTCCGGATGCCGACCACGCTGATCCGCCGATCCCCGTCGGCGTCGACCGGTGGCGCCTGGGCGGCGCCTTCCACGTCGGAGCGGGTGACCCGGCCGCCGGGGCCGGTGCCGGTCACCCGAGCCAGGTCGACACCCAGCTCGCGCGCCCGCTGGCGGACGAATGGCGCCGCGCGCACATCCTCCGGGCCGGGCGCGGCCGGAGCCGGGACCGACCGGGATCGGCGGCGGATGCCGCTCTCCGGAGTGGCTTCGGGGCCGTAGCCAACCAGCACGCCCCGGCGGGGCGCCTCCTCGGTGCCGGCCGCCGTCGTGGAGCGAATGGTCACCAGCGGGTTGCCCACCGGCACGCTCTGGCCGGGTTGGGCGTGGAGATGGGCGATGGTCCCTGCCCAGGGGGAAGGCACCACCACCACGGCCTTGGCGGTTTCGACCTCGCACAGCGGGGCGTTGATCTCGACCTGCTGGCCTTCGGTGACCCGCCAGGTGATCAGCTGCGCCTCGGTCAGACCCTCGCCCAGGTCGGGCAGGCGGAAAACGTGGTCAGGCATACGCGACGACCCGGTCGGCTGCTTCCAGGATGCGGTCCACGTCCGGGAGGTACAGCTTTTCGAAACGGGAGGGCGGGTAGGGGATGTTCAGCCCCGCCACCCGCTCCACCGGCGCCTCCAGGAAATCGAACGCGTCGTGGCTGAGGCGCGCCGCAATCTCGGCGCCGAAACCCCCAAAGACCGGTGCCTCGTGGACCACGACCGCCCGGTGGGTCTTGTGCAGCGAGGCCAGCAGCGTTTCGGTGTCGAGCGGGACCAGGCTGCGCAGATCGATGACTTCCAGGGAAAGGCCTTCGGCCTCGCCCGCCTTGGCGGCCTGCAGCGCGGTTTCGACCGTGGGGCCGTAGGCAATCACCGTCACCGACTCGCCCTCGTGGGCTATCCGCGCCTGCCCGATGGGCACGTGGGGCACGGGCAGCTCGAGCTCGGCTTTCTGCCAGTAGCGCGCCTTTGGTTCAAAGAAGATGACCGGGTCCTCATCGTCGATAGCGGAACGGAGCAGTCCGTAGGCGTCCGCGGGAGTGGCCGGGGTCACGACTTTCAGGCCGGGCGTGTGAGTGAAATAGGCCTCCGGACTCTCCGAATGGTGCTCGACCGCACCGATGTTGCCCCCGTAGGGAATCCGGATGGTAAGCGGGAGCGCCATCCCGGAGCGGTTGTGGTACTTGGCCACGTGGCTCACGATCTGGTTGAAGGCGGGGTAGACGAACCCGTCGAACTGGATTTCGGGAACCGGCCGAAAGCCGCGCAGCGCCAGCCCGATGGCCGTGCCGATGATGGCCGACTCTGCCAGTGGCGTGTCGAAGACCCGCTCCTCCCCGAACTCCTTTTGCAACCCATCCGTCACCCGGAAGACGCCACCCAGGCGGCCCACGTCTTCCCCAAAGAGCAGCACCCGCGGGTTTGCCGCCAGCGCGTCGCGCAGTCCGGCATTCAGGGCTTTGGCCAGCGTGACAGTGCTCATTCCGACGGCTCCAGGGTGGCCGCAAACTCATCGCGCTCGGCCTGAAACGTCCGCGAGGGGGAGGTGTAGACGCGATCGAAGAGGACTTCGCTGGGTGGCGGGACCGGCGCATTGACCAGCTTGGTCCGCATCGTCTGGGCGACGGCGTCCGCCTCGGCTCGGATGGCGCCGGCGCGGGCATCGTCCAGGTGGCCCTCGGCGCGCAGCCAGGATTCGTAGCGAACGATCGGGTCGCGCGGCGACCAAGCGGCGAGCTGGTCGTCGCTTCGGTAGCGGGTGGGGTCGTCCGCACTCGAGTGAGCCCCCATGCGATAGGTGACGGCTTCGATCAGGGTCGGACCGTCGCCCCGCCGGGCCCGTTCGGCGGCGGCGCGCACGACCGCATAGACGGTGAGCACGTCATTGCCGTCGATGCGCACGCCCGGGAAGCCGTATCCGGCGGCTCGCTCGGCGATTCGTCCGGCCGTTTGCTTTTCGAGCGGCACCGAGATGGCCCAGTGATTGTTTTGACACAGAAAGACGACCGGGCACTTGAAGACGCCGGCGAAGTTCATGCCTTCGTGCCAGTCCCCTTCGGAGGTGGCGCCGTCGCCGAAGCAGGCCAGGACCACCTGGGAGCTGTGATCGAACTTGCAACCGAGCGCATAGCCGACCGCGTGCAGGACCTGGCTGGCCACCGGGATGGCCAGCGGCGCGAAATGGTGACTGGCCGGATCCCAGCCACCGTGGGTGAGCCCCCGGAACAGGTAAAGCATGGCGGCTGGATCGATCCCGCGACACATCCCCATGCCGAACTCGCGGTAGCTGGGGAAGATCCAATCGTCCGGGTGGAGCGCCAGGGTGGCACCCACCTGGGCGGCCTCCTGGCCCAGGAACTGGCCCCAGAGCCCCAGTTCGCCCTGCCGCTGCAGGTTGAGGGCCTCGGCGTCGGCCCGGCGGATGACCACCATCCAGCGATAGAGGTCCACCAGTCGTGCCCGATCCAGGCCAGCCTCTTCAATCGCGACGGCCGGCGGCAACGTCCCCTCTGGGTTCAGCTGCGCCATGAGCGACGGGCGCGCCCGTTCCGCCTGGGAAGGCTGCGGCATGCTGCGAGCTCCATCGTATACTGCGGCCATCTGGGACCGTCTCCGGCACATTCGGCTCCATCTGTCGCACCGCGTGGCGGAGTCCTACCGCTATCACATCGACTACAAGCGCGAGGCCGCCCTCCGCGCCTGGGTGGCCTTCATCGCGATGTTCGTATTCCTACGAGGTCTGACCTATGGCATCCGTCACCACTTACTGCCGGCGAAGAATGTGGTCACCTCCAGCGGGCTCCACATCCATCATTTCGTGTGGGGCATCCTCATCCTGCTCGTGATTGGCTTCCTGGCGCTCATGCTGGAACAGCCGCGCTGGCACCCCTGGCTGGCCATCGGCTTCGGGTTCGGCGCCGCCCTTGTGATCGATGAGTTCGCCTTGTGGCTCAACCTCAAAGATGTCTACTGGGCCAAGGAGGGTCGCTCCAGCGTCGACCTGGCGATCGTGATCTTCGCTCTGCTCGGCCTGTATTACGCGGCGGACCGGTTCTGGCGGGACATCATCCGGGACCTGGGCCGCGCCGCCCGCTTCCTGGTCACCGGGGAGCACCGCATCCTGGGCCAGACGCCGACGACGTGACCGAACCACAGGATAGCCGGGCCACGGTCACGTATTTCGTGCCGGCCGCGGAGCGCCAGCGACTGCGCGAAGACCTGACCAAGGCGTCGGCGGCCGAGTTGCCGGCGGGCCCCTACGAGGCCTGGCGCGCGCGCTGGCGACAGGCGACGGCGATCCTCTATGAGTCGGGCAAGCTCGTGATCTCGGGTCCTGCGCCCGCCTTCGAGGACCTGCGGGCGATCGTCGAGTCGGTGCCCGGGGTCGCTTTGCGGACGAAGAATCCAGCCAAACCCAACCCGAGTCCCCCGCCTGGGACGAGCGTGCCCGAACAGGAGCCTCACATCGGGACGGATGAGGCCGGCAAAGGCGACTTCTTTGGTCCGCTGGTGACCGCCGGCGTATACGTTGACGCCAGGTCCGCGGAGATTCTGCGCGTCCTTGGGGTTCGGGACAGCAAAACGATCCAGGACCGTGCGCTCCGCGCTCTGGCGGGCCAGATTCGTCAGGTGTCAGCGGCCAGGGCCGCGATAACGGTGGTCGCGCCCCGGCGCTACAACGAGCTCTACAAACAGATGCGGAGCGAGGGCAAGAATCTCAATACGCTGCTGGCCTGGACCCACACCCGGGTGATCGAGGATTTGATGAAGGCCGGCGTGCGGCCCAAGTTCATCCTGAGCGACCAGTTCGGCGACAAGCGCTACATTGAGCAGCGGCTGCTGGTCGAGACTCGGCAGAGCGGCATTCCGCTGATCCAGATGCCGCGGGCGGAGGCTGATGTGGCGGTGGCGGCGGCCTCCATCCTGGCCAGGGACGCCTTCCTGGGATGGCTCGAACGCGCCAGCAAGGCCGTGGGGGTGAAGCTGCCGAAGGGCGCATCGCCCCAGGTCATCGAAACCGCCAAACTCCTTGTCCAGCGCAGCGGGCGCGAGATCCTGAACGACTACGCCAAGACCTCATTCAAGACCATGGCCAAGGTCATCGGGCCGGGTTAGGCCGCCTCGATCCCAGCCCGAATCCACCGAGTCGGGCTTGCATCTTGGGCGCGGCTGCGGCCGATCCGGGCGTCGTCTCCTGCGCGCGGTCGGCCACGCACCGACGGGGGCGCTCCCTCCCGTGCTCGTCGCCTCCTCAAGCCCGAATCTA
>DASPZT010000226.1:0-4486 GCA_035636135.1 Candidatus Limnocylindria bacterium
GCTGCTCCGGCATCCAGATCTGTTGAAGACTCAACTGCGGGCCGCGCTCCGCGTCGCCACCGGCCATCGGCTTCGGATCATGTTCCCGATGGTGTCCACGGTCGGTGAGGTGCGCGCGGCTCGCCAGATCCTGCTCGATGCCCAGCGCGAACTGTTCCCAAAGGGAACACCGCCACCGCTGGAGGTGGGGATCATGGTCGAGGTGCCGGCCGCGGCGGTCGCCGCCGACCTGCTGGCAAACGAGGTGGACTTCTTCAGCCTGGGCACCAATGACCTGGCCCAGTACCTCTTCGCCGCCGATCGCACCAATCCCGACGTGGCGCACCTGGCAGACAGCCTGCATCCGGCCATGCTACGGATGATTGGGGATGTCGCCGCGGCCGCCCACCGGCATCACCGGTGGGTCGGCATCTGCGGCGAGATGGCCAGCGACCCATGGGCGCTGCCCCTGTTGGTCGGGCTGGGCCTCGACGAGCTGAGCGTCCATCCGCCAGCGGTGGCCCCCACCAAGGCGCGGCTGCGCGGATTGAGCGCGGAGGAATGCGCCCGCGTGGCCCAGGCGACGCTGGCGCTGGAGGACGGCGAGGCGGTCCGCCGATTGCTGACCTCTCGCGGGCTGGCCCCACCATCCGGAACCAGGTGATCCGGCCGCGCCAAGCGATTGCGTCGATGCAGCCCTACGAATGGGAACCGCCCAGCGCGCGTATCGCCCAGAACGCGGGCGTCCCGGAGAAAGACGTGATCCGCTTCGACACCAACACCGCACCGTGGCCGGGTGCGGCCATCGCCGATTTGCCCAGCCTGGCGCTCAATGAATATCCGGACACCAGCTATGGCGCGCTGACCGACGCCCTGCACGCGTACACGGGCGTGGCGGCCAACTGGATCACGGTGGGGGCGGGGGCCGATGAGATCCTGGACCTGCTCGCCAAGGGGTTCATCGGCAGCGGAGACCCGGTGGTCCTGTCGCGGCCGACCTACGCCATGTTCCGGATCGTCAGCGATATCGCCGGTGGCCGCGTAATTGCCGTACCAACCGCGGGCCTCCAGCTCGACCTCGACCCATTTCTGCGCGCGGCGCGCGAGGCCCGTCTGACCTGGCTGTGCAACCCCAACAATCCCACCGGGGAGTTGCTGGCGCTGCCCATGGTGGAGCAGGTGCTGGCCGCCGCGGTCGGCATCGTCGCCGTCGATGAGGCCTACTTCGAGTTCTCGGGCGTCACCGCGGCCGAGCACATTGCCAGGTTCGAGAACCTGGTGATCGTCCGAACGCTGAGTAAAGCCTTCGGCCTGGCGGGGGTGCGGGTCGGCTACGCCCTGGCTGGTCCGGCGATCAGCGAAACGCTGCGCCGGGTGAGGCCCCCCGGCAGCATCAGCGTGGTGTCGGAGGCGCTTGCCGTGCGCGCCCTGAGCGACCAGCCCGGGATGCGCCGCCGCGTCGCCCAGATCGTCGAAGCCCGCCAGGCGTTGCGCGACGACCTCAGCCGAATCGGCCTGGAGGTCTTGTCCTCGGCGGCCAACTTCCTTCTGGTGCGGGCCGGGCGAGACGCTGCCTCCATGCTGCTTCGTCGAGGACTGGTCGTCCGCACGTTTCCAGCGGGCTCGCCCGTGGATGGATACATCCGGATCACGGTGCGAACGCCGGAGGCCAATGCCAGGTTGGTGCAGGCCCTGCGCGACCGCTGAGCCTTAGCGCCCAGACGGATTTGGGCGATCTGCCCATGTGCCAATGGTCTGGCACGCTTGCACGCCTTTCGTGACTATCGTCCGTAGCCCGTAGCCCGCTCCCCGCCTAGCGTGGAGGTGGCCGTGATCGATTCACGCCCACAAGGAAAGGGACTCTACGACCCGCGCTTCGAACACGACGCGTGCGGGATCGGCTTCGTCGCGGACTCGTCGGGCCGGCCCAGCCGGGCCATCGTCGACGCGGCGCTGGAGGCACTCGGTCGGGTTCGCCACCGCGGCGCGGTCGCGGCAGACCATCGCTCCGGCGACGGCGCGGGCATGCTGCTTCCGCTTCCGCAGGGATTCTTCAGTGACGTGGCCGCCACCGCCGGCCGAGTGGGCGTGGCCATGGTGTTCCTCCCCGCGGACCAGGACCGCGAGCGAATGCATGCCAGCGTCGAGGGGGCGTCCCTGGCCGAGGGCCTCGAGGTGCTGCGATGGCGCCCGGTGCCCGTCGACCCGTCCGCCCTGGGCGCGGAGGCGCAAGCCACGGCGCCGCTGATCGAGCAGGCCCTCCTGCGCGGTTCCGCCGCGGTCGACAGGGACGAGCTGGAGCGGCAATGTTTCCGCGCGCGCAAACGGATCGAGCGAGAGGCCGGGGAGCCTGGGCTCCGCCTCTACGTTGCCTCGATGTCGTTTCGCACCATCACCTACAAAGCCATGTGCGCCGCGGACCAACTGGCCGCCTTTTATGCCGACTTGCGCGATCCCCGGTTTGAGGCCTCCTTCTGCATCTTCCATCAGCGCTACAGCACCAACACCGCGCCCTCCTGGGAACGGGCCCAGCCGTTCCGATTCCTCTGCCACAACGGTGAGATCAACACTATCCAGGGCAACATCAACTGGATGCGGGCCCGCGAGGGACGCCTGGGGGCGGGTACGCTGGCACCCGAAGACCTGCTCCGGCCCGTCATCGATGAGACCGGGTCGGACTCGGCGATGCTCGACAACGCGGTGGAACTGCTGGTGCGGGGCGGCCGCGACGTTCGGCACGCGCTGGCCATGCTGGTCCCCGAAGCCTGGGAAGGCTTCGACGTGGAGCCGGCGGTCCGCGACTTCTACCGCTATCACGCCGCCTTGATGGAGCCGTGGGACGGGCCCGCGGCACTGATCTTTACCGACGGCGAGCGGGTGGGCGCGCTCCTCGACCGCAACGGGCTGCGGCCGCTGCGCTACGCCGTCTGCGAGGACGGGCTGGTGGCCTGCGCCAGCGAAGCGGGCGCCATCGAGGTGACGGGCCACGGCCGGGTTCGCCGGGGCAAGCTGGGTCCGGGCGAGATGCTCTGCGTTGACCCCGCCGCCGGCGGACTCCAGGACGACCAGACCGTGAAAGCCGGGCTGGCGGCCCGCCGGCCGTACGGGCGTTGGGTCGACGACCACCTGCTGACCGGCGACACGGGTGAGCCGGTGGCCACCGTTCCCCCGGACCTGCTCGCGCGCCAGGTCGCCTTCGGCTACACGAAAGAAGAATTCACATTCGTGCTGCGTCCGATGGCGGCGCAGGGGCACGAGCCGACCTTTTCCATGGGAGACGACACCGCCCCCGCGGTCGCGGCCGACCGTCCGCGCCTCCCGTACAGTTACTTCAAGCAGCGGTTCGCCCAGGTGACCAACCCCGCCATCGACCACCTGCGCGAGCGCCTGGTCATGTCGACGCGGACCTGCCTGGGTTCGGTGGCGCCGCTCCTCCAGGAGCGCGAGGACGCGGCGCACTTGATCGAGCTGGACGCCTTCCTCCTGTACCCGTCGGGACTCGACGCGCTGCGTGGTCCCGACGGGCCTCTCCCCTCGGTCACCCTCGACGCCACGTTTGCCGTCACTGACGGGTCGCCCGGCCTTGAGCGTGCCTGCCGCCGATTGGCGGCAGAAGCCGAACGCGCCGCCAGCGCCGGGACCTCCGTCCTGGTCATTTCCGACTCGGGGGTTTCGGCCGAGCGGGCGCCGGTGCCAGCCCTGCTGGCCACGGGCGCAGTCCACCACCACCTGGTCCGGACGGGGCTACGCAGCCTGGCCAGCCTGGTGGTGGAAACCGACGAGCCGCACGAGGTCCACCACTTCGCCTGCTTGCTGGGGTATGGCGCGGAAGCGATCTGCCCGCGACTCGCCCTGGAGACGGTCGCCGCCCTCGCCGTTCCGGGCCGGTGGAGAAGCGGCGCACGATGGTGGCTGCCGGCTCGACCTCACTGAGCGGGACCGGCGGGCCGGCGGGCCGCGTCATCAACAGGTCGCGAAGGGCCGTGGCCGGGCGATCGTTGACCAGGCGGGCGAAGGTTTCGTAGCGCTCGTACCCGTGGCCGTTGGCGCTGGCCCGCACGGCGCGCTGCAGCGCGTGGGCCGCCTGCAGCTCCCGCGTCGGAGCGGCCGCCGCCGCGACCGCCACCGGTTCGCCATCCGGTTCCGGCTGGGCATCGATCCCCACCGTCTGATGCAAGCCCGCTACCACATCCGGGTTGGTGGCGTGGTACTCCATGCCGGTCTTGTGGTGCTTGTAGAAGCCGGGGCTCTCCAGCGTGGGCGCGACCGCGAAGCCGGCGGCGTGGCGGGCCAGCGCATCGGCGGCCAGGTCGGCAAAGGTGGCGCCGCCCAGCGGCGAAGGCGTTCCCCGGAAGCACAGGTCGATGACCTCGCCGGCCAGTCCGAGGGCATCGAAGATCTGGGCGCCTCGGTAGCTGTCGAGGGTGGAGATTCCCATCTTGGATAGGACCTTCAGGACGCCTTCCTCGATGCCGCGCATGAATCGCTCCTGGGCGGCGCGGGGATC
>DASPZT010000227.1:0-6013 GCA_035636135.1 Candidatus Limnocylindria bacterium
GTCTTCTTCGATGGCGCGACGCAGCTCACGGTCAGGCCCGAGCAGGTCCTCCTGCCCGACGAACTCGTCGAGGTTGCGGGGCCGCATCCGGGCCGCCAGAGGTTGGTCGGCCGCCACCGGCGCCTCAGGCTCGCTCGGGAAGAGGGTCTCCTGGCCCACGCGCTAACAATAGTGACCGGACCCCGAAGTGCGGATCAGCGGCTAGGGCGACGCGACCACGTTGACCCTGAAGACGATGTCGGGAATGCCCCCGGTGCTCCCCCGATGGGTGACCGCCTCGATCCGTCCATTGCCCTGCACCCGGAAGCTGGCCCGCACGCCGTCGCAGGACGATGAGCTCGACAAGCGCGGCCGCATGTTCGGGTCCGAGCTGACCGGTGCGGTCCACGCCGCCGAGGTAAGCTCCACGTCGATCATGGTTCCGATGGGAACGGTCAAGGTGGCGCGGTTGTTGGCCAGCGTCACCAGGATGCGGCCTCCCGCGACCGCGGGGACTGAGGGCGACGAGACCGAGGACGGCGGCAGCCCAGGAACTCCATGAAACGCCTGCTGTCCGGCTCCACCAGCCGAGGTCCAGAAGATGGTTCGGTTCCCATTGGTGGCCGTCGGGCAGTCACCCTGGCCGGCATGAAGCCACAAGAGCCCCACGACCAGAACGACGGCGACTCCCGCCGTGGCCAGGAGCAGGAGCGGACGCGTCGTCAACCGGCGAAGGCTCCGCATGACCATATGACGTGGAAGCAGTCAAAAGGTTCAAGCTTTCTCCCTTGAAGCGGGCGCGGCGGCGATCGGCTCGAGGATGACGACCGGGATCCGGCGCTCCGTCCGGTCCTGGTAGGCGTCGTAGCCCGGATAGATCGACGCCATTCGATGCCAGATTCGGGCCCGCTCGGCCTCCTCCGCCAGCCGGGCCCGCACCGGTCGGCGCTGGCGACCGACCTGTGCTTCTGCGATCGGGTTGGCCATCAGGTTCGTGTACCAGGTGGGATTCTCGGCGGCTCCGACTTTCGACGCGATCACCGCCAGGTTCAGCCCGTCTTCGCAGTAATACAACGAGGTCTGGCGGCGCTTTCCGGATCGAGCTCCTGTGTGGCTCAAGACCAGGACCGGGAGGCCGAACGCGTGCCGCCCAAACGCGCCGCCGCTCAGCCGATAGAGCGCGGCGTGCACCTTGAAGACGGCGGCCCAGAAGGGGTTCCAGTGTCGTGGTTTCAGCGGTGGCGCCTATTTGGCTGGGGCGGTCGCGCTGGCCTGCAGCGCCTGGTAGACCTGCGCTCCCAGAGCGGCTCGCACCGTCACCGCGTCATGGCGGCGGTAGTCGAGCCAGTAGCGGACCTCCAGCGTGACGCCGCCATCGGTGCTGGGCAGCAAACCCACATGGGGCGGCGGATCCTTGGCCACTTCCGGGACCGCCTCGAGTTGGGCGCGAACGCGTTCCACCACCCCGTCGAGAGGCTCACCCGGAGGCAGCTTGGCCGTCAGTGTGAACATCCGGGTTGGATAGCGGCTGCGATTGACGATGGTCTCCGTGTACACGAGGGAGTTTGGAATCAGGACTTCTCCACCGTCTTCAGTGCGCAGCGTCGTTGTCCGGATCTCCACATTGTCGACGGTGCCCGTGTGCCCGTCCACGGTGATCTCGTCCCCGATTTTGAAGGGCCGTTCCAGCAGGAGAAAGACCCCGGCGATGAAGTTCTTCAGGATGTCCTGGAAGGCCAGACTGAATGCCAGGGCGAGGATTCCGAAACTGCCAAACACGTAGGCCGGTGACCCGAGCCACCTGGCGAAGAAGGCGACAATGCCAATGAGGATCGTGCCCAGGAAGACGAGGCGGAGGACGAGCAAGGTGACCTGCTGATCCACCCGAGCGCGTTGCATGGCCCGGCGCACCAGGCTGCGCAGCACACGTGCCAACACAATGGCCACGACCAGGATGGCGAGGCCTTCCAGAAACTCCACAGGACGTAGGTCCCAAAGGGTGAAACTCTTTTCCGTGGTCGCCGCGAGCATCATGGCGCCATTCTACGGGCGCCCAAATGGCGCCTAGCTCTTTTCGGCTTCTGCGGGGGCCTCGCCAGCCTCGGCCGGCGGGGCTTCGGTCTCGCCGATGGTCGGCACCTCGGCCGTGACCGGGGCGGGGGCCTCTTCCACGACCTCTTCGCGGTGCTTCTGGACCTTCACCACGAGTTCGTCCGGCTCGTTCTTGACTTCGCAGCCCGGGGGTACCTTCAGGTCGCGAACCCGGATCTCATCGTCCACCTCTTTCAAGCCGGAAACATCGACCACGATCGAGGGCGGCAGGTCGGTGGGGAGGCATTCCACGGTGAGGGCGTTCATCGCGCGCAGCAGATCGGCCTCGCCCTTGCTCACGATCTCGACCTCGCCCTCCAGCTCGATGGGCACTTCGGACTCGATCTTCTCGAGGAGATTGACCTGGTAGAAATCGACGTGCAACAGGTCACCGGTACGCGGGCTGCGCTGCACCTCCCGGATGAGGGCCTTGCGGACCGGCTCGCTCCCCACCTGCAGGTCCACCAGCTGGGTCTTGCCCGCCCTGGCCAGGGCCTTGACGAACTCGCGGCCATCGACCATGACCGGCACTGGGTCGACCTTGTGACCGTACACGATGGCGGGCAACCGGCCCTGGCGGCGCAGGGCCTTCAGGTTCTGGCCGTCCCCAGGACGCGGGTCCAGGGTTAGCGTGACGGGGGTGCTAGGTTTTGCCTTGGTCTTGGCCACCGATCTCCCTTCCAGTCGAATTGAGCGGGGCACATCTTACCACAAGGCCTTCACCAGGCCGTGGAGCTCCGCGCCGGAACTTTTTCCATTCAAACCCGTTCTTCTGAGCAGAAAGGGGATACAATACTGGTGACACAGGTGTTGACACCTTCTCTTACAGCCTTACGGGGGAATAGCCGGCGCCTGCTGGTCGCCCTGCTGACCGCCGTCCTGGTGGTCGGCCTGGCCCTGGTCCAGCAGCAGCGGGAGGTCAGCGCCCAGCAGGACTTCCAGGCTGCGCGCCAGCAAGTCCTGGCCGCCCAGGCCCAGGCGCGGGCGCTGGGGATCGGCGACCCCGAACTGGCCGACCTGATCCGCCAGGATCTGACCATCGCCAGCAGCCAGCCCCCGGCGGCGCCCAGCGTCCTCTTCAATCAGCCTCGGGTCGACTTCTTTCTGAATGCGAGGGCCGAAGAGCTCCAACTCAAAGACCAGCTGGAAGCGCGCCAGCAGCACATCCTGGACCAGAGCAAAACCTCGGCGGTCGGCGCGTTCACGCGGCTGCTGACCGGGCTGGACGAGGCCGCGCGGATCGGTGCCGACGCCGACCTGCTGGCGCCGCTGAACACGCTCTCCGATACCACGCTCCAGAGCCTGCGTCTGGCCCGCACGGTGGGCGACTTCCGCCGCCTCTCGTCCAGCCTGCACGATCCGCTGGGCAAACTCAGCCTGATAATCGCCGACCAGAAGACGACCAACGCCCTGATCGACCAGCTGGCGGCCCAAGCGGCGGCCCAGGACCAGGGCAACCTGGACAGCGCCCGGAGCCTCGCCCAGACCACGCTGGCCCAGCTCAATACCGACCTCGCCACCGCCAACCTCTTCCAGATGGACGCCTCCATCGTGCAGGTGCGCGCCTCGAAGCTGGCCATCCAACTTTCGACCGCGGCCACCGCGCCCGACCTGGACAAGGTCACTGGCGGTCTGCAGGCCCAGGACCAGGTGCTGCAGCAGGCGATGCAGACGGTGCTGCCGGACAAAGCCATCACCATTTCACTCCAGGAGCAGACGCTGCGCGCCTTCGAGCACGGCAAGCAGGTCTTCTGGACCTACGTCACCACCGGCCGGCCCGGGCTGGAGACCGACCCGGGCCACTTCCAGGTCTACTGGAAGGTGACGCCCTGGACCATGCACTCGCCCTGGCCGCAGGGCTCCCCCTTCTGGTACCCGGACACACCGGTCAGGACGGTCATGTGGTTCAACGGTGGGGACGGCATCCACGACGCGTCATGGCGCTACTACTACGGGCCGGGCACCAACTTCCCCCACTACGATCCCTACGGTGCCAACAACGGCACCCACGGATGCGTGAACGTGCCCTCCGGCAACATGGTCTGGCTCTGGAACTGGACCGCGACCGGGACCCCGGTCATCGTCTACTAATCCTGAGCCCCAGATCTAGCCTTCTCTACGACGCCCGTCGTATGGGAGATGCGCCACATGGCCCGTTGCCGATTCGCCCCGAAAGCGTTGTCTTTACTGGAGAACCATATGGCAGTTGCCCGCGCCAGCATGCAGCAGGTCGGCCCCCACACCTGGACCTTCACGCCACCAGATGTGGCGCCGATGAAGGGCTATTGCCGCAACTGCAACCAGTCGGTTGCCATGCTGCATCCCCGCGAGGTGAGCCTCGCCACCGGGAACTACATCGTGCGGGGTGACTGCCAGCAGTGCGGCCAGGAAGTCCTCCTCATCCTGAGCTGATCTGACTTTCCCCTCGTGCGGGGACCTATTTCTGCCTCCCCCCTGCGGCGAAGGCAGCATTCTCCCTCCCCCTTGCGGGGTACATCCCAGGTGGCTAAGAGTCAAGCAGCGCGTTGGCTGAGGTCGGCCGACCAGGCCCGCTGTTCGTCGAAGAGCGTACGGTCGCGGAGGCAGGCGTGCAGTTTGCCCACCAGTTTGTAGGCGATCACCCGGATGGCCTGGTTGTGCGGTTGGCCGCGGCGGCGCAGCTGGCGGTAGAAGTCGCGGGCGCCGAGCGAGTGGCGGACCGCCGATTCCGCCCAGCAGAAGGTGGCGTCCGCCAACCGGCGGTTGCGGGCCACCCGGCAGGTGACCTCCCGCTTTTTGCCGGAGGCTCGGGTCACCGGCGCCGGCCCACTGTAGTTGCGGCGTGCGGTAGCATCGGCATAGCGAGTCGGGTCATCCCCCGACTCTCCCAACACCCGGGCGCCGAGGATGTCAGCCAGCCCTGTGCAGCTGAGGAAGATCTTGGCGTCCGGGTGCCCTCTAAAAGCAGCGGCCATCTGCGCCTCCAGCTGGGCCAGCTCCTGGCGGACCTGGAGCAGGACCCGGGTCAGGGAGGCGACCTCATCGCCGTGGGCCGCGATCAAGCGCGGCCGCTGCAGGTCCAGCTGCGGCGCCCGCAGCCGGGCCTGAATGTCCTGCGCGCGGGTGGTCAGGCTGCGCTGCCGGCCGTGCCGACGCAGGGTCGCCTCCAGCTTGCTCAGGGACAGCCCTCGCCCCCGCGCCGGGGTGGGCGCCACCGCCAGCACCGCCAGCGCATCCCGAATGTCATCCGCGGCCAGCAAGGGCACCACCGCCGGATAGAACTCCAGCAGCAGGCTGCGCAGCTGGTTGCGCAGCTGGCCCTGCAGCCGGATGGCGCGCAGATGGGCCCGGGCGCGCGCCCGAATCTCCAGCGCCGGCTCACTGTCGCCGGCCAGGGGCCGGAGCTGATGGCGATCGGTGCGCACCACGTTGGCCAGCATCCGGGCGTCCCGCCGATCGGATTTGTTGCCGGCCAGCGAATGCCGGTCCCGGTAGCGGGCCGCCGTCAGCGGGTTGATGGGATAGACCAGGTAGCCGCTGCCCACCAGGGCATTCACCAGCAAGCCGTGGTCGGCCTCCACCCCGACCACCACCTCACGGGGCTCGCTGGCGAACTCCGAGATCGTCTCCTGCAGTTTGGCCAGGCCCTCCACCCCGTGCACGATCCGCAGGCTGCGCAGCCGCTGGCCCGACGCCGCCATCACCTCCACTTCGTGCTGAAGCTCCGACCAGTCAATACCGACGAAGATCACCCGACACCTCCTTTCGGCGATTCGTTGACCGAACCAGGAGAAGCTCGGACGCCTCAATACGGGGTGCTCGATGGCACGACATCCTCAGCAGTCCTCTTCCTCTCCTCGCTAGAGGCGGGGGCACGGTTCCCCGCTAGCGCCTGCATGGCGCGAGGGTTGGTGAGTGCTCACCCGCCTCCGGCTCGGTTAGCCCATATTGTTGGGCTTAGGCA
>DASPZT010000228.1:0-4486 GCA_035636135.1 Candidatus Limnocylindria bacterium
ATCTGGTTCAGGATCGTGGCGTACAGCGAGTAACTCGGATCGAAGAGGATGACTTCGTCTCCGGGATCGAGGACGGCGGTCAGGGCGCAGTAGATGGCCGCCGTGGCGCCGCCGGTGACGAGGACTTCGGTGGACTCGATCGGTCGCCCGGCGCGGACCGAAGCCCGTCTGGCGACGGCCATCCTCAACTCGGGATCCCCCCACGAAGACGGGTAGTGAGTGTAGCCGGCGGTCATCGCCGCGATGGCGGCGTTCACGATGTGCCTTGGGGTGGCAAAGCACGGATCTCCGACGTGCAACCGGGCAATGTTCCGGTCCGCCGGAACCGCAATGCCGGCGCTCCTCTCGGGACTGAACCCACGCAGCGCCGCCCGGCTGGGGGATGTGGCTGGGTGAGTCCGGCCAGCACCATCACGGTCACCTCGCAGCATCGCTAAGGGCTCCGAAGGCAGATCGTAATCTTTCCTGGCGGGCCGTGGGCTTCACCGCGTCGCCAACCGATGCGATAGGCTGCCGGAGACATGGGCTGGCTCACATGCCCTCTCTAGCGATTGAGCTCGGCGTGCTGCTGGCCCTCTGGGTGGGATTATGGGCCGCCGCCTTCCTGTTGGTCCGTCTCTTGCCGGAGGGTGCCGTCCGGTCCGCCATCAGCTTGCTGCCCTCGACCCTGACGTTGTGCCAGCGGTTGATTCGATCCAAATCGGTGCCGCGGCGAGCTCGCCTGATTCTGCTGCTGGGATTCCTCTACGCCGTGTCTCCCGTCACCATCATCCCGGATTTTGTCCCGGTGGTTGGCAAGCTGGACAACTTCCTGGCCCTCGTGCTGGCGTTGCGGTGGTCGTCGAAGATGATCGCGCCGGAAGTTCTGGCAGACGCGTGGCCCGGAAAACCCTCACAGCTGAAGCTGCTGGTTGGTAAGCGCGCGGCCTAGCGCGACTGGCTGGCAGTCGTTCTCGTTTCTGCCAGCTTTGGGACGTCTTCGAGAAGCCGAATCGTATAGCTCTCGCGGGGTCGCTCCAGGATCTCCTCTACAGGCCCCTGCTCCACGACCTTTCCCGCCGAAAGCACGACCACCGTTTGGGCGATGCTCCGCACCAGCGCCAGGTTATGCGTAATGAAGAGCATGGCGAGGTTCCGCTCACGCTGCAGGCCCCGCAAGAGCTCGACGATGATGGCCTGCACCGAGACGTCCAGCGCCGAGGTGACCTCGTCGCAGACCAGCAGTTCCGGCTCCACGACGAGTGCGCGGGCGAGTGCGACTCGTTGACGCTCTCCACCCGAGAGCTGGTCCGGGTAGCGGGCGAGAAAGTCCGGGCTGAGGCAGACATCGTCGAGCACGGCCAGAACCCGGCGCTCGCGTTCGTCGGGAGGCAGCCTGGAGAAGTGGTCGAGCGGTTGCTCGACGATCTGGCCAACGGTCTTGCGCGGGTTGAGCGACGTGTAGGGGTTCTGGAAGACGTACTGGATCCGCTGCAGCGACCCCTTGGTGCGACGCTTGGCGCCGCACGCGAGCGGTTCGCCGCAGAAGCGCACCTCCCCGGTCCAGTTGTCGTGCAGGCCGACCACACATCGGGCCAGCGTGGTCTTGCCGGAGCCCGACTCTCCAACGATGGCCACGCACTGCTCTGGGCCTACCCGCAGGTCGATCTCGAAGAGGACCAGCTGGGGTCCGTACCGGGCGCTGAGCTCCCGTACCTCGAGCGCCCCGCCGGAGGTGCCCGCCGAGGGATTTCCGGGCGGCACGGCTCGGCCGCCGGCGCCGCGCGTCACCGGCTCGTCGGCACGCACGCAGCGAACCAGTTGCGCACCCGCCAGCAGGGGAACGACCGGCGGCGGCGACTCCCGGCAAATAGGGAGGACGTCCGGGCAGCGAGGGGCGAAGAAACAGCCAGGCGGCCGGCGCCCCGGGCGGGGTGCCTGGCCCTCGATCCCCTCCAGGACCTCCGAACGTTCCGGGGAGGGGACGGCCCGCAGCAAGGCGCGCGTGTATGGGTGGGCGGGTGCGCCGAAGATCGTCTCCGTGGGTCCGAGCTCGACGATGCGCCCCGCATACATGACCGCCACCTGCTGGGCCAGCTGCCCCACCACCGCCAGGTCGTGGCTCACGTAGACGGCGGCCACCCCGTAGGTGCGGCAAAGGGTCGTGATCGTTTCCAGCACGTGGCGCTGGGTGGTGACGTCCAGGCCGGTGGTGGGCTCGTCCAACACGATCAGGCTGGGCCGGCAGGCGAAGGCCATGGCGATCGCGACCCGCTGCTGCTGCCCGCCGGACAGCTGGTGCGGGTAGCGGCGCAGAAACTCCGGCGTGGCATCCAGCTGGGCCTCGGCGAGCACCTCCATCACGCGATTGGCGGCCCGGGTCCCGCCCGGGTCCTTGTGGGCGCCCAGGATTTCTCCGAGCTGCAGGCCCACGGGCAGCGCGGGGTTCAGGGCTGAGCCGGGATCCTGGGGGACATAGGAGACCTTCGCTCCCCGAACGCTCTGGAGCTCGGCGCCCGACATCGCCAGCAGGTCCTCCCCCTCGAGAATCACTCGTCCGCCGCCCACCTCGAGCCCCCGGCGGTGGTGGCCGAGGAGGGCAAGCGCGACCGTCGTCTTGCCCGACCCAGATTCGCCCACCAGGCCGAGCACCTCGCCGGCATGCACCGTGAAGGACACCTCGTCCACCACATCCACGGCCGTGCCGGCGACGACGATCCGCAAGTCCTCGACGGCCAGTCGCGGCGGCGCGGGTCGAACCCTAGGAGCGGCGGCCTCCATCACCTCGGTGCCACCAGCACGTGGCCCTCCAGGGGGGTGATCTCCTCGGCACGCCGCCCCACGCCGAGCGCGACCCGCGCCACGGCGTCGCTGAAGGTGTTGGTGCCAATCGTGAGCACGGCGATCAGCGCCGCCGGGACCACCACGCCCCACGGGTTCAGTTGCAACCCGATCCGGTTCTCATTGATCATGAGGCCCCAGTTGGGCGCCGGTGGGGGCTGGCCGAAGCCCAGGAAGCTCAGCCCGGCCACGATGATGATCGAGTAGGTCAGCCGCAGCCCGGTCTCGACCGTCAGGGGCGTGATCAGGCTGGGCAGGATCTCCCGCACCATGATCAGCCGCGGCTTGACGCCCAGCAGTTCCATGGCCTTGACGAAATCGCGCTCGGAAATATCCAGCGTGGACGCGCGCAGGACCCGAGCGACCTGCGGGGCATGGCTGAAGCCGACCGCCAGGACGATCAGCCAGAGCTTCGGACCGATGATGCTCACCAGGAGCAGCGCGAAGACCAGCGAGGGGAAGGCCAGCACCACGTCGACCGAACGCATGATGAGGGCGTCGGCCCACCCGCGCAGGTAGGCGGCGCTGATGCCGGCGGCGGCGCCGGCCCCGACGCCGAACAGGGTGGCGGCCGCGGCCATCAGGAGGATGAGCCACCCGCCGGCGAGCACCCGGGAGAGCACGTCGCGGCCGAGGGCGTCGCCGCCGAAGGGCGCGCCCGGCGCCGGCCCGGAAAAGGGTGCGGTGACGAAAGCGGTCGGGGAATTGGGCGCCACGAATGGGCCCACCACCGCGATCGCGACCACGAACGCCATGAGGCTGAGCCCCAGCGTCCCGCGCCGGGTACGCACCGCCCGAGTGAGCACCGAGAGCCATTCCCGGCGGCGGAGGCGGGCGATGCCCGCGTGCGGCGCCTCGATGGTTGTGCCCGGGACCGCCATCCAGCCCTCTACCGCACGATCCGGCGCCTCGGCGTCGCCAGCAGGGCCACCACGTCGGTCAGGATGTTCATGCAGACATAGAACGCGGCCAGGATGACGACGATCAGCTGGATGACGGGGATGTCTCGGTTCGACACGGCGTTGACCAGCCCCTGGCCGATACCCGGGAAGTCGAAGACGTACTCGACCACCACGATGCCCCCGGCCAGGTACAGCAGGTTGAGCCCGATCACCTGGATCGTCGGGGGGACGGCGTTCGGCAGGGCGTGGACGAGCAGGACACGCCAGACGGGAAGCCCCTTCAGCCGGGCCATCTCGACATACTCGCTCTCGAGCGCCTCGATCATCGCCGCTCGCATCATCCGAAAGATGTACGGCACGATCACGATGACCAGGGTTGCCACGGGCAGCACCAGGAGTTCGGGCTGTTGCCACGCCCACGTCCCCGGCGGGAGCACCGACACGGCCGGCAGCAGCTGAAACACGACGGTAGCGAACAGGATCACCAGGGAAATGGCGACCACGAACTCCGGCAGCGCGGTCACCGCCAGCGAGACCACCGACAACACGTAATCGAAGAGCGAGTCCTTGCGCAACGCGGCGATGGCGCCCAGCAGCACCCCGATGAGCGCGCCGGCCAGGCCAGACAGGGCGACCAGCACGGCCGAATTGACCAGGCGCGGCGCGACCAGCGCCCACACCGGCTGGCCATTGGCCAGGGAATTGCCGGCCTTCCCAGTCAGCAGGCCGCCAATCCAGGCGCCATACTGGGCGGCGGCGCTGCG
>DASPZT010000229.1:0-11086 GCA_035636135.1 Candidatus Limnocylindria bacterium
TCACCTCCGTCTCCGGGTCCACCAGGTGGATCCAGGTGAGCCCGCGCGGCAGCAGGACCTCCTTGCCGTCTGTGCCCACGAACTTCAGAGGCTGCGTGGGAACCGTAAGGTCCCAGGTCGCGCCGTAGTGCTGGCCGCCGGTGTAGATGTCGGCCGGCCCGGCGCCATGCGGATCGAGGGCCAACGCTGGAGCGCCGTTCACGTCGGTCAAGCCGGCGTCGTGATGCGCCCCCCGGACCAGCACCACCGCCGCAATGTTCAGCGGCTGTCCGGTCTCCGCATTAGCCAGGGTGCCGGTGTCCGCGGTGTAGCTGTACACGGCGTCCGCCGGCAGATACCTGGAGGCGACGCGATGGGAAGGCGTCTGGGCGAAGCCGAAATGGCTCACGGCATCGCCGGCCCCCGAGGGCCGGCCTTCGCGCAACGGATAGGTGCGATGCAGACCAAACTTCTCCACGCCCTGGCCCCGCTCTGGTCGAAGGTCGTGTAAAGGTTGTAGGGTGGTTGCCGGTTGGCGTCGCGGGCGAAGTACTGGCCGCCATTCGCGCTTTCCGAGAGGGCCGGAATATTCTCGGCCTGGATCTGGCCGAGGACAGCTCAGGCAAGAAAAAACCCGGCCGCGGCCGGGTTTCGCTCCTGCGCGTCTCCGCTACGCCACGCGTACGCGAGAGGCGCGGGGGCCCTTCGGGGCCGATGCTTCAACGTCGAAAGTGACTTTCTGGCCCTCCTGCAGTCCCTCGAACGAACCGTCGACCGACGAGCGATGGAAGAAATATTCTTTGCCGTCCTCCCCGCTCAAAAAACCGAAGCCTCTGTCGACCACGAGTCGCTTGATCGTGCCGTTCATCGCCACGTTAACGCCTGCTCCTTCGCGAGTGTATTTCCGGTCCTGCGCGAGATGGACGTGCCCCTGACCGGCCGGACAAGCCCGCGAGCAGCATACCACGGGCGTATTGCGGGAGCCCCAATCTGGAACGCCAAATGACGGCCCGGCAACGACCGCGCCACAGTTCGGTGGGACCCCCCATTGTGCCCTTGACCTTAAGGAAGCAGGCGTACAAGGGAACCAAGGTCAGTGATGGTTCACATGAAACAGGATCTGGCGGCAGATCGCAGCGAAATGCAGCGGCAGATGGAGCTCGGGAACTCCATCGAAGAGATCCTGGTGAGCATCCTGGAGCTCGAAGCCGAGTGGCGGCTGGACGACCGGATCGCCTTCGCGGTGCGGCAGCAGGCGGTGGCTGAGACCGACCCGCCGGCGCCCCCTCTCCACTAGCCCTCCCCTCCCCTCCCCAGCCCCCACCGCCTCGAACCCAGCCTTGACAGGCTTGCCGGCGCCCCTGAAGATGAGGGGGATGATGAGACGAAACCTGATAGCGGGGCTGCTGATTGCCAGCGGCCTGGCCCTAGCGGGGAGCGCGGTCTGGACGATGCACAGCCAGGGGAGCTCGGCGTCTGCCCCACTGGTCCAGATGCTGCCATCCACGGACGGTGGCGGGGCGCTGCAGCCCAGAACGCATCAGAACCCCACCCGGCAGCTGGCGCCCACGGCGCCGGGACCTAACGGCGTGATCGCGACCCTGACCATTCCCCGGCTGGCCATCGCTGGCGCCCCCATTTTCGAGCGGGGGCTGGACTCCAAGGGCGGCATGCTCATCGCCCACGGCTACGCCGTCACGCATTACGCATTCTCGGCTGGATTCGGGAGCGGGAATGCCGTGCTCTACGGCCACGACGACATCGAGGGCAGTATCTTCGCTCGTCTGAAAGACCTGCAACCGGGCGATGAGATCGATGTCGCGATCGGCGGGCAGGTGCAGCGCTATCGGGTTAGCACCCGGGTCATCGTGGCGCCCACTGCGGTGCAGATCCTGGATCCGACACCGGACGTGCGGTTGACGCTGTTTACCTGCTGGCCCAACTGGGTCGACACCCAGCGCGTCGTCATCACCGCCACCCAGTTGTAGGCGATCAGTGATCTTCCGCCGGGGGCGGCGGCTGAAAGTGCCGCATCAGATCCTCCAGCGCCCGCATGGCGTCGGGGTCCTTCATCAGCTGCTCCTGGAGCTGCTGAATTTGCGCCATCAGCTCCCGGGCCTGCGCCTCCTGCGCCACCTGCAGCAGTACCGGCTGGGTGGCGGCCGAGACGACCATCTGCGCCTGCTGGCGGAGCATCTCGACCCCCTGGCAGCCGAGGCAGGTACCCGCGTTGTCACAGTGACACAGCTGGCGGCGCAGGGCATCGAGTTCGCGCTGGAGTGGGGAGAGATCGACCGGGCCGGCCATCGCGAGAAAGCTTAGCCGAGCCGGATCCGCGACCTCAGCGAGCGATTCGGAAGGCGGCCTGTGGGAGCGCGAACCCGTAGTAGGTACCAGCCACCCAGTAGGAGGCGCTGGGGAGGTCGAGGACGACGCACTGATCCGGCGTACCGCCCAGCTCGAAGCAGGTGGCGGCTGGGCGGGTCTCACCCGGATTGAGCAGGGCGAGCTTGCGATAGGCGGGCGGCTGCTGCTGGGGGCAGGCGATCATGGGGACCGGCTGCGACCACACGATCCGGCCCGACGCGTCGTGCAGCTCCAGGCGGAGGGGGGTGGTGCAGACGCCGTCTGGCTGCAGGGTGACCGGCTCCGTCCCGGTGTTGGTGAGCTCCACCTGGACAGTCAGCGCCCGGCCGGGAATCAGCCGTCCGTGGTTGAGCGTAACCGTGAGCTGCAGGTTGGCGGCGGGATGCGCGGTGACGATCACTCGGCCATCGGTACCCGGTTGGGCGCTGGTGAGGTTGAGCGCGACCAGGGCGCTGGCCAGGAAGAAGAGCCCCACGCCGACGGGGATCAGGAAGCGGCGGATTGGCATGATGCTATGACGGCGGGTAGGCGAAAAGGTTCCGGAGCCCCGGGCTTCCCATACGATTAGGCTATGGCCACCGAAACCTACGCCGGCAAGGTCCGCGCGCCCGAATTCCCCTCCGGCCTGGACTGGCTCAACGTATCGCGCCCGCTCTCCATCCAGGATCTTCGCGGTCGGCTCGCCATCATCGACTTCTGGACCTTCTGCTGAGTCAACTGCATGCACATGTTTCCGCAGTTGCGGAAGATCGAAGCCAAATATCAGGACCGGGTGCTGGTGGTGGGCGTGCACTCGCCCAAGTTTCCGGCGGAGCGCGAGACCGCGAACTTACGCGAGGCCGTACTCCGCTACCGCATCGAACACCCGGTGGTGAACGACCGCGACTTCCAGGTCTGGCACGCCTACGGGGGCCGGGCCTGGCCGACCTTGATGTTCATCGACCCCGCAGGCCGGGTCATCGGCAAGCACGAAGGCGAACTGCCTTTCGAGACCTTCGATCCCCTGGTGGACCGCATGCTCCGCGACTTTGCCGAGCAGGGCTTGCTGGCGCCCGGCCAGGCCAGCCTGGCACTGCAGGAGCTGATCGAACCCGCCACCACCCTGCGCTTCCCCGGCAAAGTGCTGGTGACCAGCGATGCCCTGTATGTGAGTGATTCGAACCACCACCGCATCCTGGCGTGCGGGCTGGACGGGACCATCAAGGGGGCCATCGGCTCGGGCGAGCCGGGCCTGGAAGATGGGACCCGCGAAACGGCTTCCTTCCAGCAGCCGCAGGGGATGGCCATCAGCGGCCGCACCCTGTACGTGGCGGACACCGAGAATCACGCCATCCGGGCGGCGGACCTGGAGACCGGGCGGGTGCGGACCCTGGCCGGAACCGGCGACCAGGCGCACGGGTTGGGCCGGGGCGGGCCTGGTCGCAGCACGCCGCTGTCCTCGCCCTGGGACCTGGCCCTCTACGATGGCCGCCTGGTCATCGCCATGGCGGGGGTTCACCAGCTGTGGGAGCTGGACCCGGGCTCGGGCGAGGTCCAGCCCCTGGCCGGCACCGGTCGAGAAGGACTCAAGGACGGCTCCCTGGAAGAGGCCTGGTTCGCCCAGCCCAGCGGGCTGGCCCTGGCGGATGGGCACCTGTACGTGGCGGACTCGGAGGTGAGCGCCATCCGCGACATTGATTTGCAGCGCCGGACGGTCACCACCCTGGTCGGCGAAGGGCTGTTCGTCTTCGGCGATGTGGACGGGGAGGGCGACGTGGTGCGCCTGCAGCATCCGCTGGGCATCACGGCCCATAACGGCCGCCTCTACCTCGCGGACAGCTACAACAACAAGATCAAGCAGCTGGACCCCGGCCGCCGGACGGTCACCACCTGGCTGGGCAGCGGAGTGGCCGGTAGCGCCGACGGGATGGGCGGGGCCGCATCCTTCCGGGAGCCCGCCGGCGTGTGTGCCGGAGGGCGCGGCCTGTACGTGGCCGACACCAATAGCCACCGGGTGGCCGTGGCTGACTGGAAGACCGGCGCCGTGCGCACCCTGATTGCCGGCTGACCGGCTTTACGGTCCGTCCAGCGGCCATTAGAATGGGGCCACTCCTTGGGGGGGCGGGAGCCAAGCCGGAAGGCATGAACCTACTCCCGCCGACATACCTTGAGCGCTCCGGACCGCGGCTGACGAGTACCCAGGCGCGGCAGTTGATTCTGGCCGGGTCCGTGGTCCGCTGGCCAGGGCTAGCCTTCGTCTTGATCGTAGGGTTACTGGTCCCGCCCCGGTCCGCGCTGCTGCTGGTGGTCTTCACCCTGTGGGCAACCGCCTACAACCTGTACGCGCTGCAGGCCAGCCGCCGGGCCCCGGATTCGGCCCTGGTCCGCACCGGGCGGATGCTCTGGATCCTGGACGAGCTGAGCTGCTTCGCCATCCTGGCCATCTTCTCGGCGGTCCACACCGAGGTCATCTACGTCTGCTTCATCCTGCTGCTGATGGAGGCGGTCGCCCTCGACGGGGCGGAGGGTGGCATGCTGGCCGCCGCGGTGTTCGTGGTCGGGGTCAGCGTCTACCAGGGCGCCATGTCGGCCATCACCGGCCAGCCGTTTCCCGGAACCCAGGTCGTCCTCTGGAGCCTGGTGGTGGTGGTCTCAGCCGGTATCCTGAGCGCCTTCGACCGCATCCTGGTCGGGCCGCAAGCCCAGGCGTCCCGCCCCGAGATCTCGCCGGCCACCGAGCCCCGACCCCAGCCGGCCGTGCGGCTGACCGCCCGCGAGCAGCAGGTCCTCGAGCTGGTGGCCGAGGGCTACTCCAACACCATGATCGCCACCCGGCTCCATCTCAGCGAGAGCACCATCAAGACGTACATGGAGACGCTGCTCACCCGGTTCAATGCCCGCAACCGGGCCGAGGCCGTGGCGGCCGCCTCCCGACTGAACATTCTCTAAGTTCATTCCGCCGTTCGGCCTCCGCCGGTTGGCCTGCAAGGCGGGCGAAAGATCCCCCGTCTGGCCGATTGGCGCGCGCCGGTGGGGGCCCTATGCTGGCCCTGGTGGGGGCACCGACGAGCCGGGGGGCGTGCCGAGGCCGGCCAGGATGCTAGGGGGGTTCGTCCTGGCCGCCTTGTGTTTGAGCCTGGTGGTGGCCTGGCCCGGACGCCGACGCTGGCCCTGGTGGTTGATCATCGGCCTCACCCTCTCGGTCACGGTGACCCTGGCCTTCGCCTCTACGCTGCGCGCCTCCTGGCTGCTCTGGATCCCCAGCTCCGTGGTGAGTCTGGCCTTCATCGCCCTGGCCGGCATTCGGGACCTCAGCCAGAACACCTGATCGGTGGGGCATCCGGGCCAGTCACAGCGCCTGCTAGTAGCTCTGTAAGCTAACCTAACAACCAGGTAGCGACGCTGCGGAGACTGGGTGCCCAAGGGGAGTGATGAACATGACCGAGCACAGCCGCCGCGGGTTTGCGTCCATGGAGCCCGACAAGCAACGCCAGATCGCGGAGAAGGGCGGTCGTGCCGCCCACGCCAAGGGCACCGCCCACGAGTTCACTTCCGATGAGGCCCGGGAAGCCGGCCGCAAGGGCGGCCAGCGCGTAAGCCACGACCGGGGACACATGGCCGAGATCGGCCGTGAGGGCGGCCAGCGGTAGGCCACCGCCCGCCTCCACGCTTGTCAACGTATCCGTTATCATGTAAACTGATAGCCACACTTTGAACCGGTAGGAGGAGGATGATTTCCCGATGATCGTGTTCCTGGCCCTGTTGCTGCTGGCCCTGCTGGCGGTTGGCCTGTATGCGGCCCAGAACACCGGCACCCACGACGTGACTCTTTGGCACGCGCACTGGACCGGGGTTGCCGACTGGGTCCCGGTCGTGATCGCCGCCGGCTTGGTGACCGTGCTCTTCCTGGTGTACATGTTGTATGCCGGCGCTCGCTCCGGCATGCGGCACGGGGCTCTGCGCCGCCGGATCACCACCCACGAAACAACCATCAGCGACCTGCGCAAGGAGACGCAACGCCTTCGCGAAGAGAATGCCCGACTGAAGAGTGAGGCTCGCAGTGCGCAGTCGGCCCCGCGGGTCGAGGCGGACCAGGGTGCGCCCGCGATGGAGCCCGTCGGCGTCGGTCCGGCTCCCGCGTATACCGAGCCAAGCCTGGGCGAGCGGGTGCGCTCCTTCTTGAGCGGACGGGAGCCAGCCGACTCCTAGGCCGCGACCGGTCGCTCCAGGGTTTGCCACACTGTGGAGCGTGGCCACCGACCGGGAGGCGATGCTGCAGGCCCTCGAGGGACTCGTCCAGCGTGAGTCCCCCTCGCTCGACAAAGCCCGGTGCGACGACTGCGCGAACCAGGTCGGTGAGCTCTTTCAGCGCGTGGTCGGCGGGCGCCTGCACCGCCACGCTCGCGAGACCGCCGGCGACCACCTCGAGATCACCATCGGCGACGGCCCCTCCCCCATCCTGATCCTGTGCCACCACGACACGGTCTGGCCGGCCGGAACCCTGGCCCGATTGGCGTTTGCGGTCGCCGGGGACCGGGTCACCGGCCCCGGGTGCTACGACATGAAGGCGGGCATTGTGGAAGCGGCCTTCGCCATCGCGGCCTCCCATCCCCAGCGCGCCATCATCGTCCTGTCCACCTCCGATGAGGAGATCGGCAGTGGGACCTCTCGCGGACTGATCGAAGCGCGAGCCGCGGGCGCGGCGGCTGTGCTGGTGCTGGAGCCCGCCTTTAGTGGCGGGCAGATCAAGACCGCTCGCAAGGGCGTCGCCGACTACCGGCTTCGGCTGGTGGGCCGGGCGGCGCACGCGGGCGTTGAGCCGGAAAAAGGCGTGAGCGCCATTGAGGAGCTGGCCCACCAGATCCCACGCATCAAAGCCCTGGCCGATGCGGGGCGCGGCACCACCGTCAACATCGGCGTGATTCGGGGCGGCACCCGGTCCAACGTGGTGGCCGCGGAGGCCGAAGCCTTGATCGACATCCGGCTGGCCACCCGGGATGAAGCGACCCGGGTGGATCGCGCCATGCGAACCCTGTCGCCAGTGCTGCCCGGAGCGCAGGTCACGGCCGAAGGCGGCATGGAGCGGCCACCCATGGAACGCACCGAAGGCGTGGCTCGGCTGGCGGCATTGGCGAAGACCGTCGCCCACGAGATGGGCTTCGCGCTGGAGGAAACCAGCACCGGGGGCGGCAGTGACGGGAACTTCACGGCGGCCCTGGGCATCCCCACCCTCGACGGGCTGGGTCCAGACGGCGGTGGTGCGCACGCCGACAGCGAGCACCTCCTGGTTTCCAGCTGGCTGCAGCGGACCGAACTTCTGGCTCGCCTGCTGGAGCGGATTTAGCCCGCATCCAGGCCAGGGCAGAGGCCCGCCAACCACGTGTGGTAGGGTTGGCGACGGCCCGCCACGCTCGTTCGTCCCGGTAGCCGTCTTCGCCTACGTCCCGCCTGGGCCACTCCTCGCTGGCGCGTGCACTGACGGAGGCAAGCCGGTTTGTACGTTACAGTCCTGCTTTGATCGGGATCAGGGGCCGCGCCGACAGCGCATCCGCCCTGGCCGCCCATGCGACTGTCCTGGCGATCGGCCTGCTGCTGGCGGCTCCCATCGTCCTGGCCCGCCACGCGCTGCCCCAGCTCGCCGCTGCCAATGCCCGGCAGGTGGCGGTGGCCAGCGTGCCATTCGGCCCCCGGGACCCGATGGCCTTCGAGCAGGCCACGCCCGCCCCGGCCGATGAGGGGCCGACCGGCACCGTGGAGTGGATCGCCGCTCCGGTCGGGGGGCCCGTCGTCAGCGGAGCCATGGTGGCGCCGGCTCCCCCCGCCGCTGCCGGGGTCGGCCTGCAGGCCATCTACGCGGTCTTCGGGAGCAGCCCGGGGTTGACCTGGGCGCTGCGGGTGGCGCACTGCGAGAGCCGGTACAACCCGCTGGCGGTGAACGCCTCCAGCGGGGCCAGCGGCCTTTTCCAGTTCATGCCCTCGACCTGGAACGCTTACTTCGCAGGTTGGAACATCTGGGACCCCTATACCCAGGCCCGGGCGGCGCTCGTCTTCTACAACCGGGGCGCCACCAACGCCTGGACCTGCAAGTAGCGCGGCGCCGAGGGTTGGATTGCTAGCATGTCCGGGTGCCGCCGATCGCCATCCGGCTGGCGCGGACGCAAGAGGACTACGCCGGCTGCGAGGAGCTGAGCCGGACTATCTGGGGAGCCGCGGAGCGCAATGTGGTCCCGCGCGAGCTCCTGCTCACCATGCAGCTCAACGGCGGCATCGTGCAGGGAGCGTGGTTGCCGGACGGCACCATTGTGGGCTTCGTGTTCGGGTTTCTGGGCGAGCGCGACGGCCGGCGCCGGCTATGTTCGCATCAGCTTGGCGTGCTCCCCGCCTACCGGGGAACCGGCCTGGGCGTCCAGTTGAAGCTGGCCCAGGCCGAGGAGGCCCGGCGGCGCGGTCTGCAGCTGATCACCTGGACCTTCGACCCGCTGGAGGCGCGCAACGCCTACATCAACCTGCACCGGCTGGGCGCCATCGCCCGGCGCTACCACCGCGACCACTACGGGGTCATGGATGACGAGCTCAACCGCGGGCTGGCCACCGATCGGTTCGAAGCGGAGTGGTGGCTGATGAAGACGAGGTCGATGCCAGCCATCGGTCCGCCCGTCGTGATGCTGGGCCTTGGCAGTCAGGGCGACCCGCGCCGCCTCAACTTCGACCTGCGGGGGGCATCCAGCGCGTTCATCGCGGTGCCCCGAGATTTCCAGGCGATCAAGCTGCAGAGCATGGAGTTGGCCAGGCGGTGGCGGACCGAGACGCGGGCCGCGTTCGAGGCATCCCTGGCGGCCGGCCTGATCGCGGTCGACTTTCAGCGGGACGGCGTCTACGTCATGCAGCGGAGAGCCCGTGAAGATTGAGGCCGTCGAACTCCGCGTCTTGCAGATGCGCCTGCTCCGGCCGTTCCGCACCAGCTTCGGCGTGCAACAGGACCGCTTTCCGCTGCTCCTGCGGCTGCAGTGCGAAGGCATTACCGCCTGGAGCGAGTGTGTCGCCGGCGAGGGGCCATGGTATTCGTCGGAGACCGTCGACGGCGCCTGGGGGATCCTCACCCAGTACCTCATTCCGGCCGTCCGGGAGCGTGAACTGGCCTCGGTGGAGGACCTGGAGCGCCTCATGCGGCCGGTTCGAGGCCACCGGATGGCCAAGGCCGCCCTGGAAATGGGACTGAGCGGTGCCTTCGCCGAGGCAGCCCACAAGTCGCTCGCCTCCTGGCTGGGCGGCGCGCACAGCAGCGTTGAGACGGGCGTCAGCGTGGGGATCCAGGCCAACCTGGAGTCCCTGTTCCGGCTCATCGAGGAACATCTCGCCCAGGGCTACCAGCGAATCAAGATCAAGATCGAGCCGGGATGGGACCTCGACGTGCTGGCGGCGATCCGGTCCCGCTACCCGGAGATGTCCTTGATGGCCGACGCGAACTCCGCCTACGACCTGGATGATGTACCCCGGCTGCGCGAGGTCGATCGGTATGGGTTGCTGATGCTGGAACAACCGCTGACCGCCGGGGACTTGCTCGACCACGCCGCGCTCCAGTCACAAATGGCGACGCCCATCTGCCTGGACGAGAGCATTGAAGATGCCCACGATGCCAGGCAGGCGATCCAGATTGGGGCCTGCCGGGTGATCAACATCAAGCCGGGCCGGGTAGGTGGGTTCGCCGAATCGCGGCGCATCCACGACCTGGCCGCGGACGCCGGGATCCCGGTCTGGTGCGGGGGCATGCTGGAGACCGGGATCGGGCGGGCCGCCAACGTGGCGCTGGCGTCGCTGCCGAACTTCAAATTGCCGGGCGATCTCTCAGCGAGCAACCGCTACTGGGCGGAGGACATCGTGGATCCGCCATTCGAGCTCGGAGAGGGAGGGATGATGGCCGTCCCATATCGGTGGGGCCTCGGCGTCCGCGTCAAGACCGATATGGTCGACCGGCTGACTGTGCGCCGGGAGGTCATCACCTAGCCGGGACGTGGGCTAGGACGGCTCGGCGTCGGGTTCCGGCTGCGGCCCCAGGTCCAGGTGGTCCGGGGGATTGGGGGGAAGCCGCCAGATGATCTCGGCGTGATCGGTCGCCTGGTGATAGATGTTGGCCACCTCGGTAGCCCGCCCAAAGGCGCGCTCGAAAGTTGGAAAGTCACGCTGGGCCACGGCCTCCAGCAGCGCCGACAGGTGAACCTTCTCGAAGGCGGTCAGCTGCGGCCCGTATTTCGGCCTGGTAGCCGCCCCTAATCGGAGCAGCCCTCCCAGCTCGCGCAGCTGGTAGGCGGCCAGTCGCCAGTTGCCGCCTCTGGCGGCATAGTAGGCGATGTGGTACCGCTGCGAGACCTCCGGCATGAGACGCGCCAGTCCGGGCTGCATGGAGGCGATCGCATCCAGCGTCAGCTCTGTGTGCTTCGTCTTCCCCGTGGGTTGCTCGGACACGGGTCAATTATGGCTGCGGCCTTTCGGCCGAGGGGATCTGCCCCCAAGACAATAGAAAAAGACCTCGGCGATGACCTACTCTCCCAGACCGTTGCCAGCCCAGTACCATCGGCGCAGGCGGGCTTAACTGCTGTGTTCGGGATGGGAACAGGTGTCACCCCGCCGCTATGGTCACCGAAGTCTCTTTCGGGTGTACGCGACTGCGAAGAATGCGATAGGAATGCACTGCGCGCGCTCCTCGCGCGACTGCGCTGAGGAGTGAGTGATAGATGGTCAAGCCCTCGACCGATTAGTACCG
>DASPZT010000230.1:0-12642 GCA_035636135.1 Candidatus Limnocylindria bacterium
ATGTTGCTGACACAGCCGCGGCCCTGTCGAGCTACTTCGGCGACATGGCGGCTGCCGCCGGGCAGCTGCAAGCCGGTATGGACGACGCCGCATTCCTGGCGGAGGCCCAGCCGTGGCTTAACAAGCTTGGGCTATACGGGCGGGCCGGCCAGGCCGCGGTCGACTTGCTCGTTGCGCGGCGCAGCGGCGACTGGAGGACCTTCCGAAGGGACAGCCTCCGGCTGGCGCAGCTGCGAAACCAGGTGGCCGCCATGCCGCAGGTCGTGGCGCCCGGGGTCCTGGACGCTTTCATTGCTCGCGCAGCAAGCGCGAGCAGCTGATCCCTATCAAATGGCTGCTGTTCAGTCTTGAAGTCTTCGCCGTGGATCCGGCTCAGGCCGCAGTATCCGCCGACGGGGTTCTGGCCCGCCCGCGGCGCTCGCCCCGCTTCTGGATGAGCTCGAGTAGTCGCTCTTTGTTGAAGTCGCCCTTCGGGATGATGGACTGGACCTTCCGGCCGAGGCCCTCGCGGTCCTCGCTGGTCAGGGTCCTGGCCGTGTAGACGATGATTGGGATCTCACTCGTGGGGGGCGACTCGCGCAGTGCATCGATCACCTTGTAGCCGTCGACACCGGGCATCATGAGGTCGAGGATGATCAGGTCGGGATGGTGCTCGGCGGCCATCGCGATCCCCTCGGTACCGTTCTCCGCCGACAGGACCGTGACGTTGAAGGGCTTCAACGTTGCCTTGACCAGCCGAATGTGCCCGCGGTCGTCGTCGACGACCAGGATGGTGGCCGGCATCTTCTTGGCTCGCGCATCTTCCATCAGCAGGTCGAGCTTGACCAGCAGCTGCAGGAGTCGCTGGCGATCGATCGGCTTGGGCATGAACTCGACCTCGGCCCCGTTCAGGAGGGCGGCGGCGTTGGCATCCTCCGAGGTCAGCACGACCGGGACGTCGCGGGTTCGTCGCTCGCGCCGGAGATCTTCGATCAGCTGGGCTCCCCCCGCTGGCGGCAGCGCCGAATCGACCACGACCGCGATGGGTTTCTCGCGCAGGGCGTGTTCCATGGCGTCGGTGGCGGTGTTGGCAACGGCCACCCGGTACCCGGCCCGGGCAAGAAACGGCTCGATCCGCTCCCGGGCGTCGGCATCGGCGTCTGCGATCAGGATCTCGGGCATCTCGCGGCGCCAGGGGGCGTGGTCGGGTGCGACACCGGCCGCCTCCGGCGAGCCGACCGACGACAGCTCGTGCAGCTCCTGGGCGAATCGCTCGGCGCTCTGGTTGATATGGCGGAGATACTCGAGTCGTTCTTCCGGCGTGATGGCATTCCCGGTCTCCTGCTGGAGCAGCGCAGAGAACCCGGTGATGGTGTTGAGGTCAGTCTTGAGCGCGTACAGGTGCTCGGGCGTTACCGGGCCGCCCGACGCAGCCAGGCGCGCGTCGCGGAGGGCGATCTCCAGCTCGGTCTTCTCCCGCTGCCAGGACTCCCGGAGGGCCTCCATGGTTTTCTCGCGCTGGCGATCGCGGTCCTGCTGGCGGGCCAGCACAGTCATGGCCTCGTTCAGCTCCTTGTTCAGTTGCTGGATTTCGGTGGTGAGCGCTTGCCGGCGGGCGCTGGCCTCACTGTTGAACTTGGTTGCCTGGCCAATCAGCTCGGCGTGCCCCCGATTGAGCTTCTCGTACTCCTCCTTGCGGGTGGCCGCCGTCTGGAGGAGCTCCTCGCGCTCGGCCGCCCACTGTAGCTGATAGCCCCCCATGGTCTCCAGCTCCGACTTCGCTTGCGTGAGCTGGTTCTTGACGTTCCGATGCTCGACCTGCATCGCGCTGTACAGCGATCGGAGTTCTTCGAGCTGGTCGGTGACTTTTTGCTGGTCGGCTGCCTGGCTGAGCCGCGTCTCGAGCTGCGCATCAATCTGGTCCTGCGCCTGGCGGAGCTCAGCCCGGGCCTGCTCCAGGGCGGCCTCCCGAGCGGTCAGGCGTTGGTGCAGCTCTGCCAGCTCCTCTTCGTGCCTGGCGAGGAGGACCTTCCGTTCCTCCTGCTGCGAGTGCTGGGATTCTTCCCCCTGGCGTCGCACAGCGTCGAGCTGCTCGTGGAGGCGATTCATGTCCGCCACCAACCGGTCCCGATCCATCGACACCACGCGTTGGGCCTCCCGAAGGGCGCCCAGCTGCCGCTCCCCGGCAGCCAGCTGCTCTCCTAGGCGGCCCACCTCAGCGTGGTGGTCGGCGGCGTCGGTCGCAGCCTGGGACTCGAGGGCCTCCAGGGTGCTCAGAAATGCCTGCCCCTGCTTGAGGAGATCGGCAAGAGACGGGGGCGGCGCCGCCGGCTGGTCGGCCACGGGCGTATAACGGCTCTCGGATCGAGGGCTGGCGGCTCCAGCCAACGGCGGTGCCCGGGGTGGGCGCAAAGCCGCTCCGGGGGTGGGCTAGATCTGGAACACCACGACGATCCCGAGGTTGGGGCCGTCCAGTTGGAGCGCATAGCACCCCGTCGCGGTGGGATCCTGGAGCCAGCTGAACAGGCGCCAGCCCTCGCCCTGCCAGGGCGGCTGCGTGCTGCCGGGACGGATCCCGGTGCCGGCCGGCAACCGCAAGGCGTTCCAGGTGGGCTCGATATGCCCGTCGAACGTGGCCGTTGCGGTATGCGGGGTGTCCTGAGGGACCCCGATCGCCTTCGGTCGCCCGGTGGCGCTGTACCAACCATCCGTGGTCCCATCGAGCTGCAGGGTCTCGCCGAAGCCTATGGAACTCCGGGTGTCCAGACGCATGCCCCTGACCAGGAGCGCGCCGTGGTAGGCAGGGGAGATCAGCAGTTGAACGCGATCCCGACCGATGATGTCGGGCATGCCGCCGGCCTCTGCCCCCGGAACGACATAGGCGGGGTCTTTGCCATGGGCGACCGTCCGCATGCCGTTGTCCAGCGCCGAAACCTCCAGGGTCTGGCGCGGGCTGGTCGGACAGACGCCGTCGGAACCCATTTGCGGAAGACTCAACGTCCTGGCCAGCAGGGCGTCCCAGGTTGCTCCGCCCGGGGGGGTGGGGGTGGCCTGCCCATGGGAGCCAGCGCGGATCAGCCGCCCGGTGAAAACCCCGGCGACGAAGATGGCGATGGCGGCGAGGGCGAGCAGGCTGACCCGGGTCCGCATACGTAAGTGGAACGCTCGCCGCCGTGGAATCGTTTCGGAGGGCTACCTGCACGTTCGGTGCGCCGATAACGCGCTACCGACTAACGGTCAGTAGCTCCTTCAGCTCCGACCCGGCTTCGCTTTCCAGCTGGTCGAAGGTGCAGTCCCGCGGGTTCTTGTCTGGACGCCAGCGCACGAAGCCGACGCCGTGGCGAAAGCGGCCGTTCATTAGGCGGTCGAAGGCGACTTCGCAGACCAGCTCGGGACGAACGGACTCCCACTCCAGGGTCCGCTCCGTGGCCCAGCGACTGGGGCCGCCCGGAGTCCGGCCCTCGCCAAAACTCTCGCCGCTCATCAATGGGGTGAGCAGCTTCACCAGCTCCTTGCGCTCTTCGGCGTCGAACCCCGAGGTGTGGCCGACGAACTCGAACGTCTTGCCGCGATACAGACCGAGCAGCAATGAGGCGACGGAGGATTTCCCGGATGAGCTCCAGCGGAAACCGCCCACCACGCAGTCGATGGTCCGGTGCTTCTTCACCTTGACCATGGCCCGCTCGCCGGACTTGTAGCTCTGGTCCAGCCGCTTGGCCACGATGCCATCCAGGCCGGACCCGTCGTAGCGGTCCAGCCAGCCCTGCGCCACGGCCGGGTCGGCCGTCACCGGGCTAAGGTACACGGGCGGCGGCGCGTTCTTGAGGAGCCGTTCCAGGCGCTTTCGCCGCTCGCGCAGCGGGAGCTCGCGCAGGTCTTCATTGCCGTCGGCCAGCACATCGAACACGACCAGGGAGGCGGGCGTCTCGCCGGCGAGCATGTTCACCCGCGAGGCGGCGGGGTGCAAGCGCAGCTGGAGCAAATCGAAGTCCATCCCCACCCCGGCAAAGATGACGAGCTCGGCGTCCAGCACGATCCGCTTGGGTGCGATGGCCCGCACCGCCGGGACCAGCTCCGGGAAGTAGCGGGTCAGGGGGCGCTGGTTGCGGCTGGCGATGTAGACGTCCTCGCCGTCCCGGTAGACGACGGCGCGGAAGCCGTCCCACTTGGGCTCGTACTGCCAGCCCGGCCCGCTGGGCAGCTGCTCCTGGACCTTGGCTTCCATGGGGACGAGGTCCGTCGAGATCGGCAGGTCCACTAGTCGGCCCTAGCCCGGATCCGCCGATCGGACGAGGCAGATTGGGATGCGGGGCGAGATGAGCGCACCCGTCGGTGCGTAACCGAGCGAGCGCAGGAGGCGACACACCGCTAGCTCGCCCCGCGCCCAAGATGCAAGTTCGACTCGGTGGATTCGGGCTTAGACCCGAACAGTTTCCGTCCGACCCAGGCGATGGGGTCGTAGTAGCGGCCGGCCACCCGCTCCTTGAGCGGGATGATGGCGTTGTCCGTGATCCGGATGTGCTCGGGGCAGACGTCCTGGCAGCACTTGGTGATGTTGCACATGCCGATGCCGGCCTCGCGGTGCAGCAACGCCGTGCGGTTGGCCGTGTCCTTGGGGTGCATCTCCAACCCTGCGATCCGGACCATGTAACGCGGCCCGTAGTAGGCGGCCTTCTGGTCGTGGTCGCGCAAGACGTGGCAGACGTCCTGGCAGAGGAAGCACTCGATGCAGCGGCGGAACTCGAACACCCGCTCCACATCCTCCGCAGCCATCCGGTAGGGGACCGGCTCGTCGGTTTTGGGCGTGAAGGGCGTGATCTCGGCATTGACCTGGTAGTTCCAGGCGACGTCGGTGACCAGGTCCTTGATCAGGGGGAAGGCGCGCATCGGCCACACGTGGATGGGCTCGCCGGCGAACTCATCGAGTCGTGTCTTGCACATGAGCCGCGGCCGGCCGTTGATCTCGGCGCTGCAGGAGCCGCACTTGGCCGCCTTGCAGTTCCAGCGACAGGCCAGGTCGGTGGCGGCGTGGGCCTGGATCCAGTGGATGGCGTCCAGGACGACCATGCCCTCCTGCAGCGGCACCTGAAAGGCGTGCTCGGTTCCGGTCTTGATCGAATCGCCTCGAAACACGAGCAGCGTAGTGTCGCTCATGCGCTCTTCTGCCGGACCTTGCCGTTGAACAGGTCAGCCAGCTCGTCGGGCATCTCAGGGACCGGCCGGGTGCTGATGCGCATCGCGTCGCCATCCTTGAGGGCGATCAGGTTGAGTTTCCCGAAATTCGAGTCGGCGTTCGGAAAGTCCGTCCGCCAGTGCGCCCCGCGGCTTTCGCGTCGCTCGATGGCCCCCCGGACGATGGCCTCGCTGATCATGAGCATGAACCGCAGGTCGCGAGCCGTGTGCCAGCCCGGGTTGTAGAGACGGGAGCCGGCCACATGCACGTGGTCGGACCGCCGCTTGAGCGCGAGGATCGTCTGTAGGCAGGTCCGCAAGCCGGCGTCCGTTCGGGCGATCCCGGCGCCCTCCTGCATGGCGGCCTGCAGCTCTTGCTGCAACAGATACGGGTTCTCGCTGCCGGTTCCCTCGAGCGGACCGAGGAGCAGGCGTTGCTCATCTGCGACGCTGGCGGGGTCCACGGCCCCCAGCGACACCGGCCGCACGAATTGGGCGGCGGCCGCGCCGGCCCGGCGGCCGAACACGAGCAAGTCGGAGAGCGAATTTCCGCCCAGGCGGTTGGCGCCATGCAGACCGGCCGCCACCTCGCCGGCGGCGTAGAGGCCGCGGACCGTGGTGGCGCCGGTGTCCGGCTCGACGCGCAGCCCGCCCATGGCGTAGTGGATGGTGGGGTAGACCTCCATGGCCTCGCGTGTGATGTCTACATCGGCCAGGCTGAGGAACTGGTCGTACATGGAGGGCAGCTTCTTCTTGATGCGGTCGGAACCCAGATGGATGACATCGAGGAACGCCCCGCCGTGCGGCGAGCCTCGCCCCGCCTGCACTTCCTTGTAGATGGCGCGGGCCACTTTATCCCGGGAGGCGAGCTCTTTCTTCTCCGGCTCGTAGTCGAGCATGAACCGCTTGTGCTCGCTGTTGAAAAGGTAGCCGCCTTCGCCGCGGACGGCCTCGGTCACCAGCAGACCCTTCACGCCGGGCGGCCACACCATCCCGGTGGGATGGAACTGGACCATCTCGGGGTCCAGCACCTCGGCGCCGGCTTCGAATCCCATGGCAACGCCGTCACCGGTCCCTTCCCAGGAGTTGGACGTGACCTTATAGATGCGGCCCCAGCCGCCACTGGCCAGCACCACCGCTTTGCTGCGAAAGGTCACGAAGTCGCCAGTTTGGCGGTTGTACCCAGTCGCCCCCGCGATCCGGTCCCCATCTTTGAGCATGCGCGTGAGGGTGACCTCCATGTAGACCGCAATCCGGAGGGCGACTACCCGGTCCTGGAGCGTCCGGATCATCTCCAGTCCCGTCCGGTCCCCGACATGGCAGAGGCGACGGTAGGTATGCGCCCCGAAGGGTCGCTGGAGGATGCGCCCGTCCGGCGTGCGGTCGAAGATGGCCCCCCAGGTTTCCAGCTCATAGACGCGGTCGGGCGACTCCGTGGCATGCAGCTCGGCCATGCGCCAGTTGTTGATCAGCGCGCCGCCCCGCATCGTGTCCTGGAAATGTACCTGCCAGTTGTCCTGGGGGTCGACGTTGCCCAAGGCGGCGGCAATCCCGCCCTCGGCCATCACCGTATGGGCCTTCCCCAGCAACGACTTGCAGACCACCCCCACGCTGGCGCCGCCGGCCGCCGCCTCGATGGCCGCCCGCAGCCCGGCCCCGCCGGCGCCAATGATCAGGACATCGTGGGTGTACGTCTGGGTGGCGTCGCTCATGCGATCCAGCGTGGCTCGTGAAAGCCGGCCATCACCAACCGGACGTAGATGTCAGTCAGCCCTACCGAGAACATGCTGACCCAGGCGAACCAGCCGTGCCGGGGGTTCAGGCGATTGAGCGCGTCGGCCAGCCGGTGGCGGGCTTTCCCGGCTTTCACGCACGAGTAGCAGTCGAGGCCACCGCCGGCCAGGTGGCGCAGGGAATGGCACGAGAACGTGTACCCGCTCAGAAGGATGACGTTCACCAGCATCACCACGGAGCCGAGCCCGACGAAGAAGTGCCCGTGGTAGATGAATGCCCGCACCACGTCGACCCCCAGGAAGACGGTCACCACGATGGTCAGCAGGAGGGCGTAGCGATGCAGGTTCCACAGGACGAGCGGGAACCGGGTCTCGCCTGTGTAGCGGCCACGCGGTCCCTCCGCCCGGGCGCAGGCGGTGGGATCCCGGAAGAACGCCCGGTAATACTCCTTGCGGTAGTAGTAGCAGGTGACGCGCAGGCCGAGGGGGATGACCGCCAGGAAGGGGACCAGCAGGCCGATCACCGGCAGCCTGAAGGTGCCGAAGCCGAGCCAGGTGGAGAAAAAGGGGGAGATGTAGGGGTCGGCGAACACGTAGGTGCCGGAGAAGACCGACCAGGTGGCGTAGGCGAAGAATCCGACGTAGGAAACGATCGTCAGCGCCGGCTCGATCCACCAGGCCAACCGGCGTTCAGCGTGGCGGGGACGTGTCGCCCGAACCGCCTCAACAGCCACGTCTTAGCCCGGATCTACCGATCGGACGACGCAGCTTGGGATGCGCCCCGCGCCCAAGATGCAAGTGTGACTCGGTGGATTCGGGCTGAGCACCGCTAAAAGTTTAGACTTTCCCGCTGCTTCGCCGGCCGAGGAGAACGCCGATGCCTGACGCCACCACCGCGAGGAGGAGCACGGTGCGCCCCCGAATCCCGCGGCGGTTCGGTCGGGCCGACTCTGGCGCCAGGTTGGGAGGGGCTGCGGCTGCCGCTAGCGCTGGCCGCACCGCGTCCACCGGGTGCAAGACGCTGTTTACCTCCACACCGACCATGGTGATCAGGCCGACGAAGTAGAAAAACGTCATCAACAAGAAGAACAGCCCGAACGTCTTCCCGTAGGCGTTGAGCCCCTTGTTGAGCGAAAGATAGATCGGAAAGATCAGGGTGACGACTTCGAACAGGATGCCGGCGACCAGGGCGCCCGGCCATACCTTGCCCAACCCGAGCCGCCGATTGGGAACGACGAAGTAGATGACCAGGTACAGGATGAAGCCGGCCGCAATGCCGATCACCAGCTGAAGCGCCGCCGCTGCGCCGCCCGCCAGAAACGCGGGCACATTCGGGAGCTGGTTCAAAGCCGGCAGGACACTCGACGTGGTCACCGCCACGCCCGCCAGGATGGTGAACAGGAAGATCATCGCCGCGCTCATGAGCTTGCCGGGGATGAAACTCCGCGGGCGCACGCGGTAGGCGATGGCGAAGGCCTGCTCCATGGCCCCAAACAGAGCCGACCCGCCCCAGATCAGACCGATCAATCCGACCACCGCCAGCAGGCCGGTGTGTTCCTTGACCCCGGAAGCGACGGGCACCAACTCCCTCACCGTCTGCGGATCGGGGATCAGTGAGAGCAGCCTGGTGTAGATCTGGGTGGTGGTGATGCCGGCGACCTGCAGCACGATGCCGAGAATCGCGGCCACGACCAGCACCGTCGGGAACATGGCGAACAGCGCGTTCCAGGCGATGATGATGGCCCAGTTGGGCGCCTGGTCCTCGACGAATTTCTCGACGACTCGTGCCGGGACGCTGCCCCTCACCCGATTGATGGCCACCTCACGCTGATACTAAGCCGGAATCCGGGCTGCAAGCGTGAAAGAGGAGAGGCCACCCCCGGCCTCTCCTCTGCGCCGATGGCGCGTCGCTTGGTTAGCGGGCCTGGGGAAGGATCCCCTTGGGCCGGAACCGCCAGGCCGCCAGCCCGAGGGCCGCAAGCACGAGGAACGGGAGCAGGAAACCGAGGACGATGATCATGCCGGAGACCACGTTGGCGGATAGGCGCAGCGCGGTGCCCAGTGAGTCGCCAATGCCGCTTCGGTCCCACAGGCTCGGCTCCGTGGGCCTGGTTGCAACCACCGGAATGATCAGGTTCACGTTGACGGTGGCGTAGGTCGTCTGCGTGTCCAGGAACCGGATCCGAGCTTCGATCCGCTCGACCTCGCCAGTGACCTGGGAAAGCTGATTCTGCACGGCGATGCTGTCGTTAATGTTCTGGGCTTTTGCCATCAGGGCGATCAGAATGGCCTGCTGCGCCTGCTGGTTCTTGAGACGCGCCTGTAGGTCGACGTACTCACCGCTCACGTCCTGGGTGTTGGTCTGGATGGCGGTGACCGTCCCCAGCGACCGCAGCTGGCTGAGCACGTGTGTGTACTGATCGGACGGGACCTTGACCGTGACGCTGCCGCTGTTGATCACGTCCTGGTCCGACTGGCTCGTCTGCATACTGAACAACACACCGCCGGCAGCCTGGGCGATGTCGACGACACGCTGGGAAATGGAGTCGAAGGTGCCCTTCGAAATCTTGAGCGTCACGGTGGCGTTCTGGATCAGCTTCTGAGCACCCTGTGCCTGCAGCACCGGGTCGCTGACGGTGTTGGGCTGGGCCAGCGCGCGATCGGCCGGGGCCGGCGCGCCGCTGGCCCCTCCGTTGTACGCCTGGCCGGATCCAGCTCCGCCCTGGCCCAGGCCGCCCGAGACAGGCGCCCCCGTCGCCGTGTTTCCGGCGCCACCACAGGCGGCCAGGATGGTCGCCATCGCCACGCTCGTCAGGGGGAGAGCCAGTTTCATAGATCAGTTCACCTCACAGGTAAGACGGGGGGGCCCCCGAAAAGTTTCCGGCGGGCTCAGTCAGGGTCCATTTGACACGTCGGCATCCTCCCGTTAGCCTGTGGAAGCCCATGCCCTTCGAATATCGCGTCGCGGCCACGGTGGAGGAGGCGAACCAGCTCTCTGATCAGGGCTTCGAGGTCTTCACCATCCTGCCGCCCGGCCCCAACGGCGGGACGGACCGGATCTACCTGCGCCGGGAGAAGCGCAGCGGGGCGGGGGCCGGATTCGCAGTCGAGCCCCGCCCCAAGGCCGGCTAAGCCTCGATTCGGGCCAATCTGATCGGGCAAAGACCCGATTGACGCGAATCGGAAACTTGATTACAATTTAGTTATCACAAATAGAGTTTTGTGAGGGCGGATCACCCGCTCTTCTCTGTTTGAACGGGGCCCAGCCCCGGGGTTTAGCCCACCCGATTGTTGGAGACAGCAGAGGTGGAGGAGTGTCATTGATCATGCAGTCCGTCCGTCATTACGAAGCCGCCGTTCGCGCGATGTCCCGGGCCGCGGCCCAGGTGGAAGCCAGCCAGGCCCCGATTCGGCGCGCCTATGGGCAAATGGCCGCCCTGGACACGCTGCTGGGCCGGCTGGAAGAGCTGCGGCTGACCGGCGAGCGGTCCCTGCCGGAGGATCTTCGGGATCTGGCCCAGGGCTACGCCGAGCGCCACGACGCCGAACTCCTGTCCCAGATCGCCCAGGCTCGGCCAGAGGACCTCAACACGGTGCACGATGCCGTCTTTGAGGCGCAGGGCCGGGTCATGCTGCACCTGGCTGGCCTGCGCCGGGTGCCCAACTGGCAGGAGCTCGAGGCAGTGCTGGAGCCGGGCGGCGAAGAGGCGGCCTGACCGAGTCCGATCCGGACGACCGTGAGCGACCGCTTGACATCCTGGCCGACCGGCCGCGCCAGGTTCTGCTTATCTCCTGGGGGGATGGCCACCAGTCCGGCTATCCCTTCGAGTACCTGCGCTGGCACTGTCCATGCGCGGAGTGCGCCGGCGAGGCCGGACTGCCGGGCCGGCTGGCCTCGACCCAGTCACTGAGACCCGACCAGGTGGGGATGGCCAGTGTCGAGGCGGTCGGCCTGTTCGGGATCCGGCCCACCTGGCAGGATGGCCATTCCACCGGCATTTACGGGCTGGCTCTGCTGCGCTCTCTTTGCCCATGCCAGGCCTGTATCGCCGAGCGCCAGGCGGGCGCCCCTGCCTAACCGGGGGTCAGGTTAGCCGGTTTCGGGCTTTAGGCCGGGGTGACTTTGGCCAGGCCCAGGTTGGCTTCGAGGGTGGCCTTCGGCTGGTAGCCGATAGCCTGCCGGCTGAGCTTCCCGTCCTGGAACAGGGCGATGTAGGGGATGCCCCGGATGCGGTACCGCTCCGCCAGCGCCGGTTGCTCGTCGATGTTCACCTTGGCGACCTTGAGGTCGGCTCGCTCGCTGGCCATCTGCTCGACGATGGGGGCCAGCATCTTGCAGGGCCCGCACCAGTCAGCGTAGAAGTCCACCAGCACCGGCTGGTCTGACAGCAAGACCTCCGCTTCAAAGGTCGCTTCGGTGACGTGAATCAATTTACTCATGGGTCTCCTTGGGGGTCGTGCTTGCACTAAGCGTAACCCAGGAGCACCGGGGGATATTCCGCCCCTCCCGAGGAGGGCTGCCGAGCCCGGAAGAAGGCCCTAGTTGGAGAAGACCTCCACCACGATCACCTTGGTCCCGTTGCTGGCGACCCCCAACCCCGCCCGGCCGTAGGCCGGGTTCAGGATGTTGTCGCGGTGCTCGGGGGAGTTCATGAGCATGGTGTTGATCCCCGCCATCGACGGATCGGTCGACCAGGCGATGTTCTCACCGGCGGTGGTGTAGGCGATTCCCCAGCTCCTGAAGAGCTCGACGAAGGCCAGCTGGCCGGTGGCCGGGTCGGAGTGCGAGAAATAGCCCCGGTTGAGCATGTCCTGGGCGCGGTACTGTGCCACCCGCGCCAGCGTGGCGCTCCATCTTAGCGTCCGGACGCCGTTGGCGATCCGGTCCTGGTTGATCAGGGTGAACTCCTGGCCCGCCGCTCCCCCGACCGGACTTGGGACGCTCGTGGCGGCCGGGGCCGACACCGCCCCCGGGGGTTGGGCGGCGACCGACGGCGGAGGGACTTCGTGGAACCTGGCCTCGGCCACCGCGGCGGCCGCCAGCCGGTCAGGACCAGCCAACCCCGCGCTCCGGATGGTTGCGATCACGGCGGCGGTCACGGTGTGTGGGTGGTGGGTTGCTCCCCTACTGGGCGAAACACTTCCCAAGACGGTGGCGACGGCTAGCCCCAGGATCAGCACCGGCGGAATGCGCGCGAGCACGGTCCAAACAATGGTTCGAGGCATCTGGTCTTTCCCCCCCGTAAACGGCTGACCGAAACCTGGCGGGATTCTAAGCCGTGTGGGGCAAGAATGCCGGTCAGAATGGTTCAGCCAAAGCTGAGCCGATGAGTATCAGGCCGCCGTCACAAAGAGCAATAAATGACCCAGCAGTTGTCCCGGCAGTAACGCGATCATGGCCAGATAGAGCAGACCGGTGGTTGACATGAACGAGCGCATCCGGCACGTGGGAAACGCGAGGCCGGCGGCGAGCAACGGCAAGCCGACTGCCCCCAGCGCCCACAGCACTGCCAGGGTCGGGTTCTGGGTCAGGATGGCCGAGAGCGACCCGGGCGACCTGGCCAGGCCCAGCAAGCCCGGCAGGAAGAGCAGCGGCTGCACCACCAGCGCCACCAGCAGGATGGCGATGGCGCGCAACAGCGGTCGGTTGGTCAGCGCCGGGGTGACCAGGTACCAGTGGCCGAGCAGCATGCCCGTGGTGGCCGCGCCCAGGACCAGGCTGGAGACGACGGCCAGACCGGCGATGGCCAGGCCGTCG
>DASPZT010000231.1:0-2928 GCA_035636135.1 Candidatus Limnocylindria bacterium
GGCACGGTGGTGGTCAACGATCCATTCTGGTGGGAAGCGGACGAGAAGTTCTTCGAATGCACCCTCGCCCGCAAGCTGGGCGTGGCGGTGCCGCGGACCGTGGTGCTGCCCAACAAGGCGTACGTCCCGGACATCGACCCGGAGCGGTCCCTGCGCAACCTGCAGTATCCGCTGGACTGGGAGGCCATCGTTCGGTACACGGGCCTGCCCGCCATCCTCAAGCCCAACACCGGCGGCGGCTGGAAGGAGGTGCACCTGGTCCATTCGGTGGACGACCTGATCCGCGCCTACGACACCAGCGGCGAGAAGACCATGATCCTGCAGGAGTTCATCGATTGGGATGACTACGTTCGCTGCATCTGCATCGGCCGGAAGCACATCCTGCCCATCCGCTATAACCCCAAGGTCGCGTTTGCCGAGCGCTACGCGACCGACCAGCCGGTGAGCGGGCGGCTGCGCGAGCGTGCGGTGGCCGACGCCGGGCGGCTGTGTGAAGCGCTCGGCTACGACATGAACACGGTCGAGTTCGCGGTCAAGGACGACACGCTGTATGCCATCGACTTCCTCAATCCCGCGCCCGACTTTGACAACTTCTCTATCAAGGAGGAGAACTTCGGCTGGGTGCTGGACCGGATGACAGACCTGGTGCTCCGCTACGCGCGGGGCGAGGCCCAGCCGCCGTGGCGGGGTGCCCATCGATGGTGGAGCTATGTCGAGGAGCGCGGGATCGCCCCTCCCCTACCCCTCCCCAAGGGGGAGGGGACGATTAAGCAGGGGGAGGGACGAGGATAATGTCCGGCCCGATCGAAGTCTACGACCGGCTGTTGGAGGACGAGCGGCTCGCCGCGGCGAGTGCCGAGATGCTGGAGGTCGGCCAGAAGGAGCGACGGCTTACTTTCGGCGGCCGGCCGCTGTCCATCGCCCTTCGGCCGCAGCTGCTCAGCCGCACCACCTACGAGCGCGTGGTGAGCGCCTCCCAGACCGTGTACGCCGCGCTCCAGGCGCTGGAACGCGCGCTCCTGGCCGACCGCGGTCTGCGGGCCGAGCTCGACCTCCAGCCCGAAGAGGAGCGCCTCGCCCTGGTCGAACCGGGCGGCCCATCGTCCTCGCCGTCGTCCCGGCTGGACGGTTTCCTGAGCGGCCGGCTGCGCTACGTCGAGTACAACGCCGAGTCCCCGGCCGGGATGGCGTACGGCGACCATCTCACCGCCGTCTTCGACGCGTTGCCCGTGATCCGGCAGTTCCGGCGGCGCTTTCGAATCCGCAGCGTGCCCTTGCGGAACCGGCAGCTGACCAGCATGTTGCGCGCCTTTCGCGGCGCCGCCAACGGAACCCAACCGGTGATCGCCATCGTCGATTGGCCCGGTCTGCCCACCAGTACCGAGTTCGAGATGTTCCGCGACTTCTTCGAGAGCCGCGGCATCCGGACGGTCATCTGCGAACCGCGTGAACTCGAGTTTCGCCGCGGGCGCCTGTATGCCGGCGGGAAACCGGTCAACCTGGTCTATCGCCGGGTCCTGACCAGTGAGCTGCTGGCCCGGGGCGACGAGACTCGGGCCTTGCGCCAGGCGTACCTGGAGGGGGCCGTCTGCGTGGTGAACAGCTTTCGGGCCAAGCTTCTCCATAAGAAGATGAGCCTGGCGCTGCTCTCTGACGACCGGTACGCGCGCTTCTACACCGCCGAACAGCGGCGGGCCATCGCTCGGCACGTGCCCTGGACGCGCAAGGTGCGCCAGGGCGCCACCACCCGGGCGGGCCGGCCGGTCGCCGACCTGGCGGCCTACATCGCGGATCACCAGCAGGAGCTGGTGCTGAAGCCCAACGACGAGTACGGAGGCAAAGGGGTGGTGCTGGGCTGGGCGGTCTCTCCGGACGAGTGGACGGCGGCCTTGCGAACCGCGCTGAAGGAGTCCTTTGTCGTCCAGGAGGCCGTCCCGGTCCCCCGTCAGGAGTTTCCGGTGATGCTGGACGGCCGGGTGCAGCGCCTGGACCTGGCCATGGATATGGACCCTTACCTCTTCGACGGCCGGGTTGCCGGCTGCCTGGCTCGGCTCTCCTCGTCCGCCTTGCTGAACGTCACGGCCGGAGCCGGCAGCATCGTTCCCACCTACATCGTGGAGGGCGCCGCGTGAGCGAGCCCTGGTTGACCATCGGGATCGAGGAAGAGTTCCAGATCGTCGACCAGGAGCGGCAGCTCCGCGCCCACATCGACCAGCTGATTGCCAGCCTGCATGAGGCGTTGGGCGACCAGCTGAAGGCCGAGATGATGCAGTCGGTGGTCGAGGTCTCGACCAACGTGTGCACCAACGTGGACGAAGCGCGGGCCGAAATCGTGCGCTTGCGCAGCGCCCTGGCCGGTGCCCTGCAGCCGGCCGGCCTCCGGATCGCGTCGGCGGGCACCCATCCCTTCTCCCACTGGCAGGACCAGCAGGTCACGGAGCGGGAGCGCTACAAGATCCTGGAAGAGGAACTGCAGGACGTGATCCGCGAGCTCCTCATCTTCGGCCTGCATGTGCACGTCGGCATCCCCGACCCCCAGCGTCGCATCGAGGTCATGAACGAGGCCCGCTATTTCCTCCCCCACCTGCTGGCGCTGTCGACCTCCAGCCCATTCTGGCTGGGCCGAGCCACCGGCCTCAAGTCCTACCGGAGCGTGATCTGGTCTCGATTCCCCCGCACCGGCATCCCGCCCGAGTTCGCCTCCCTGGGGGAGTTCACCAGCTATGTTGATCTGCTGGTGAAGACCCGGTCGATCGACGACGGCAAGAAGATCTGGTGGGACGTCCGCCCGCACGCATTCTTCCCCACTCTGGAGTTTCGGATCTGCGACGCCACCACCCGGGTCGACGAGACGATCTGCCTGGCCGCCCTGGTCCAGGCCATCTGCGCCAAGCTGCTCCGCTTGCGGGAGCGGAACCTGGGCTTCCG
>DASPZT010000232.1:0-6987 GCA_035636135.1 Candidatus Limnocylindria bacterium
TCTTGCCGGAGCCGGCCGGTCCGTCGATGGCGATGATCATGCCAGCCCGACCGCCCGGCGGAGCTCGCGCACTTCCGTCGCCCTCAGCTCCCGGCTGGCGCCCGGTGGTAGCCGGCCGAGCCGCAGCGGGCCGATCCGCACCCGCTCCAGATCGAGCACCGGATGGCCGAGCGCCCGCCAGATCCGGCGGACTTCGCGTTTGCGGCCTTCGGTCAGCACCATGGTGAGGCGGACCTGATCGGCGTCGTCGCCATCAAGGGCGACGCTGGCCGGCTGGAAGCGTTCGTCCCCCACGGTCATCCCCTCTCGTACGCGGGCCAGGGCCCGGGCGCTCGGTCGTCGGCGGAGCCGCACGCGGTATTCCTTTTGCACATGGTAACGCGGGTGCATCACGCGGACCGCGAGCTCGCCGTCATCGGTCAGCAGCACCAGGCCGCGGCTGTCCAGGTCGAGCCGGCCGACCGGATAGAGCCGCGGCGGCGTCGAACCAGGGGAGTGAGTCAGGAGATCGACCACGGTGCGACGACCCCGCGCATCGCTGGCCGCGGTCAGCACGCCGGCCGGCTTGTTGACTATCAGGTAGGTGCGGCGGGCCGGCAGTCGTGCCGGCTGGCCGTCGACGGTGATGCGGTCACCATCCGGGTCAACCTGCCGGCCGGGCGGTGCCACCTCACCGTTGACCCTCACTCGACCGGCCGCGATCAGCAGGTCGGCCTTGCGGCGCGCCGCCAGCCCGCTACGCGCTAGGAACTGGTTGAGCCTGATGGCTGCAGGGGCGGCAGCTCCTTCAGGCTGCCAAGCCCCAGAATCTGAAGGAACTTCATGGTCGTGCCGAAGAGCCGCGGGGTGCCGGGCGTTTCCAGCCGGCCGACCTCTACGATCAATCCCTTTTCCTCAAGGTTCTCGATCACCGCCTCGCAGTTGACCCCCCGAATCTCCTCGATCCGGGCCCGGGTCAGCGGCTGGCGGTAAGCGACGATGGCCAGGGTCTCGTAGGCTGCCGGTGACAACCGGGCCGGGTATTCGGGTCGCAGGACCCGGCGCACCACACCCGCTTGGGCCGGATGCGTGACCAGCTGCAGCTGGTCCTGGTGGCGTTGCAGCATCAGCCCGCGCCCGACCAGCTGCGCATCCAGCCGCGCCGCCGCATCTTCGACCGCATCCAGCGGGGCCCCCAGGATATGGCCGAGCTCAATGAAATTCACGGGGCGGTTGAGCGTGAAGAGGATCGCCTCCAAGGCTGACGCCAGGGTGACCGCCGGATCGGCCTGCGGCTCGATCACGCTTTCGCCTTCACCCGGATTTCGGCAAATGGGGTTGGCTGGACCACGCTGATCTCCCCGATTCTAATCAGCTCCAGCAGAGCCAGGAACATGACCACCGCTTCCAACCGGGTTCGCGCCCGGACGAACACGGCCGAGAAATTCATCTCCGGGTGCGCGCGCATCATCCCCCGCAGTTGCTCCAGCTTGTCCGCCAGCGAGACGTGTTCCATCTCGACGGTGAGCGCCTCGACGGGTGGCAGCCGGTCCATCACCTGCTGGAAGGCCGCCGCCAGCAGGTCGAGGGTCATCTGCACCTTCGGCTCGCGGATCACCTCCGGTTCGAAGAGTCCGGCAAAGGTGAAGTGCCCGCTGGCATGCCGCTGCATGATCGACTCGGCCAGTTCCTTGAACCGCTTGTACTCTTCCAGGCGGCCGCGAATCGCCGACTCCCAGGCCTCGAGGTCCTCCTCCGCCTCCGGCACGGCTGCCGGCAGGAGGGCCGCCGCTTTCAACTGCACCAGGCGGGCACCGATCCCCAGGAAGGCCGCCATCTGGTCGAGCGGCGGTGGGGTTTCGTCGAGCGCCCGCAGGTAGTCGTCCGTCAGGCTGGCCAGCGGGATGGTGGCCAGGTCGACCTCGGCCCGCTGGGCCAGCGCGAGCAGGAGCTCGATCGGTCCCTCGAAGGCCTGGGTTCGAACGAGATAGACCGGATCGCGATCCAGGTCGGTGCCGGCCGGCGTGGCGGCCGTCAATTCCGCCCGTCCGCGTGACGCAGCCGCCGGGTGCGCTCCAGGGTCGGGGACGGCGCATGGTGTTCGGCGATCACGGCCGCCACCTCGGAAGCGCCCAGCTCCTGCAGCCGGGCGGCCCCGATGGCCGCGTGCTGGCGATAGGTCTCATACCGGTGCCGGAAGCCGGGGCGCCGCTCCAGCAGTCCCGACCAGACGGCGGGTGAGACCGCCTCCAGGAAGACGGCCAGGCTGCGCTCGATGATCGAGAAATGGGCCGTCGCCTTTCCCATGTCGTGCAGGAGCGCCGCCTGCTGGAGCACGCGGTCCTCCTCGCCCAGCCCCTCCAGGGCCGCCAGCACGTCCAGGGCGTGGCGCTGCTCGTTGACCGGGAGCCCCAGGAACAGGGGAGCGAGGCGGGAGCCGAGTATCTGTTCGGCGTGCGCCCGTTCATCGGGCGTCACCCGGGCGGAGCTGTGGCGCCAGAACTGGGCAACCCGGCGGCCCGCTGCCGCGATCATTCGCCGTCGATCAGGGGCAGGCCCCAGCGCAGCTTCTGCCGGAGCAGCTCGAAGAATCCCTGGGCGGGCTCAAAGCGGACCAAGTCGACCCGGTGGGGATCCACCATGACCTCCACCTCCGCTCCCACCTCGAGGTTGGCCGCCAACTGGCCATCGGCGGTCAGCACCCCCACCGCCGACGGCAGTCGGATCGTGATCCGGGCCGTCTCGGGCAGCACCACCGCTCGATTGAAGAGACTGTGCGGGTTGAGCGCGGTGAAGACGAGGTCATGCACTTCCGGGTGGAGGATGGGTCCGCCCAGGGAGAGGGCATAGCCGGTCGAGCCGCTGGCGGTGGACACCATGGCCCCATCGGCGTCGAACCGGGCCGCCTCACCGCCATCGAGCTCAACCTCCACCCGGATCAGGCTGAATTCGATGCCCCGATGGATCACGAAGTCATTGAATGCCGTGTGCAGCTCGGGCCGGCCCGTCACGCGCGCCTGCAGGATGGCGCGCTGCTGGATCCGGAAGTCACCGGTCCGCCAGCGGTCGATGGCCGGTTGCAGGTCCTTCACCTCGACCTGCACCAGGAAGCCGAGCCGGCCGAGGTTCACCCCCAGCACCGGGATGCCGGCGGCGGCGGCCTGCCGGGCCGTCCACAGCAGCGTGCCATCGCCACCGAAGCTCACCAGCAGGCCAGTGCCGTCCAGGTTGCGGCCGAGCGAGTCCGGCATGTCCTTCCGGGTGGTGCGATGGTCCCAAACGCGGAAGCCGTGCCGCTGCAGGTGATCGCGGGCTGCCCGGATCGGCGGCAGCTCGGCGTCAATCTGCGGATGGTAGACGAATCCGACCGATTGGGTCATGCCGGCCTCAGGTAGGTGAAGAACTCGCGGTTGCCCTTGGCGCCGGCGATGGGCGAGGCGGCCTGGGCCAACCACTGGAAGCCCATGTCCTCGGTAGCCTGGCGCAGGGTGCGGAGGACCTCCTCGTGCTGCGCCGGGTCGCGGACCACACCCCCCTTCCCCACCCGACCCTTGCCCACCTCGAACTGGGGCTTGACCAGGGCGATGACGTCGCCCGGCGGATCCAGCAACCGTTTGACATGGGGGAGCACCTGGCGGAGCGAGATGAACGAGACGTCGACCGTGGCCAGGGTGGCGGGCTGCGGCAGCTGCTCGAGCTGGCGGATGTTGGTGCGTTCCAGGAGTTGAACCCGCGGATCCTGGCGGAGTGACCAGGCCAGCTGCCCGTAGCCAACATCGACGGCGATCACCGCCCGGGCGCCCCGTTGCAGCAGGACGTCCGTGAACCCGCCCGTCGAGGCCCCCACGTCCAGGCAGACGCAGCCACGCACGTCGACGCCGAACTCTGCGAGAGCGCTGTCCAGCTTCTCGCCCCCCCGACTCACGAATCGGGTCTGGCCTTTGAGCGCGATCTCGGCATCGGACGTTACCGGCTGGTCGGGTCGCGCCACGATGGCGCCGGACACGGTCACCAGCCCGGCCCGGATCAGGGCCTGTCCCCGCTCGCGGGAGGTGACCAGCCCGCGCTCCACCAGCGCCTGATCCAGGCGCGTCACCTTCTTTAGCACGGCACGTTCCCCCTCCCTCCAGGGAGGGGGAGGAGCCGGTGCAGCGGCGCTGGTGCGTAACTCACTACGACTGATGGTCACGTAAACGCCAGGCCCACGATCACCCCGAGGGCGCCACCCGCAAACACCTCGATGGGAGTATGGCCCAGCAGCTCCCGCAGCCGTTCCTGACGGATGCCCTGGTGGGCGATGAACAGGTCGTCCAGCAAGCGGTTGAGAATCATGGCCTGCTGGCCGGCCGCCCGCCGCACGCCGGTGGCATCGTACATGACGACCAGCGAGAAGAGCAGCGACAGGGCGAAGAGAGGCGCCTGCAACCCCTGGAGCCGACCGATGACGGTGGTGAGCGCCATCACCAGGGCAGTGTGGGAGCTGGGCATGCCACCGGCCGTCGCCAGCCGGCGCACGTTGAGCCGCCGGGTCAGGACCGAGTCGGTGATCACCTTGCTGACCTGGGCGATCCCCCAGGCGATGGCGGGGACGACGAAGTACGGATTGCGAAGAAGGCTCACGGGGCGGCGGGACGTTCCACTTCGAGGCGCCGCTCGGCATCGCGCAAGAGCTGCGAGCAGCGCCGGGCCAGCAGCAGGCCGCGCTCGTAGGCCCGTACCGACTCGGCCAGATCTTCCTGCCCATGCCCGAGCTGCTCGACCGTCTGTTGCAGAGCCGCGACCGCCGTCTCGTAGTCCATCTGGGCGACGTCCTCGTTCATCGGTTCATCTCAACTCCGCCCTGGTCGCGATCTTGCCCAGGATGCCGTTGACGAACTTGCCCGAGTCTGGTCCCCCAAACGTCTTGGCCAGCTCGATCGACTCGTTGATGGCGGCTTTCAGCGGCACCCCCGGCAGGAAGAGCATCTCGTAGATGGCGATCCGGAGCAGGGTGCGCTCCACCTTGGCCATCTGGGCCGGCGTCCAGTTGCTGGACGCCTCCGCCAGCTCGCGGTCGATCTCGTCCCGGTGTTCGAGCACGCCCGTCACCAGGGTGTGGGCGAAGCTGGCCACCTCGGCGTCGGCATGCGCCTCCGCCACCTGGTAGTCAAGGGCGCGCTGCGGGTCCTTCGAGTCGCCCTCCAGCTCGAACAGGACTTTGAGCGCCAGCTCGCGCGCCAGATGTCGTCTACCCGCGGGCTCCGTCCTCCGGGAACCGGACGTCCCCCACGAAGATGTTGACCTGGCGCACTTCCAGCCCCAGCATCTTGTCGATCGCGTCCACCACCTGGCGCTGGACCTCGGCCGCCACTGACGGTACGTGGGCCGAGCTGTCCACCACCAGGAACAGATCGAGGGTCAGGGTCTCGTTGCTCATGTCGACCCGCACGCCCCGATGCGCCGCCCCACTGTTGAGGAGTCGGCTGCTGTCCCGAGAGCGCGCCGGATACATGCCGGCCACCCCCTGCACCTGGACCGCGGTCAGGGAGGCGATGTGGGCGATCACCTCGTTGGCGACCTTGACGGAACCCATCCCGGTTTCGGGCATCAGACGCGCTCCACGTACTCGCCGGTGCGCGTGTCGACGCGGATAATGTCCCCCTCGTTGACGAAGAACGGCACGTTGAGGGTGAGCCCGGTCTCGACCGTGGCCGGCTTGCCGCCACCGGAGGCGGTGTCGCCCCGAAAGCTGGGCGGCGTGCTGGTGACTTTGAGGTCCACCGTGGTGGGCAGTTCCACCCCGATGGCGCTGCCGTCGTACATGAGCACCGACAGCGGAGTGTTCTCCTTCAGGTACTTGAGCGAATCCCCCAGCTGGTCATCGTTGAGGGGCATTTGATCGTAGCTCTGTGTATCCATGAAAAAGTGCCGGTCGCCGTCACTATACAGATACTGCATCGCGACCTTTTCGATCCGCACCCGCGGGAAGCGATCCTTGTCCCGGAACTTCTGCTCGATGATCGCCCCACTGCGCATGTGCTTCAGCTTGGTGCGGAAAAACGTGTCGCCCCGGCCGAGCTGCGTCTGCTGGAAGCCGAGGACGATGTAGGGCTGTCCTTCCCACTCAATCGTCATGCCGTTGCGAAACTCATTCGGGCTTACCATCGCATCTCCGCGGCATGACTCGAGTGGACCATCCTGGGGGCGTCCGCCCCCTGCCGGCGGTTGCTGCGGGTCGTCAAGAGCCGCCACGGCTCTTCCTCTTGACCAAAGGGTCGCGCCCCGTGACCGGCTTGGCGTCTCATCGGCCCATTTCCGCCGAATGCCGGCGTCGGTTCCTGCGCGCGTCCTGGGCCTCGACGGCCTGGGCCGCGATCCGCCGTCGCCGCCACGAGACGCGACCCTTGCCGCACCGGCACTGCGTGGATCGCAGCGCCTGCCCGCCGACCCCCTGCAATCGTCATGCCGTTGCGAAACTCATTCGGGCTTACCATCGCATCTCCACGGCGTGACTCGAGTGGACCATCTCTACTTCTTGAGCATCTTAGCCAGATAGTCCAGCGCCAGCAGGTAGCCGGAGAATCCCAGCCCGCTGATGACGGCATGGGCGGCCGCGGCGGTGACCGAGCGATGTCGGAACTCCTCCCGGGCGAAGACCTGGGAGATATGGACCTCGATTACCGGCTTGGCAAACCCCCGGAGGGCGTCGTAGAGCGCGTAGCTGGTGTGCCCCAGCGCCCCGGGGTTGACGATCACCGCGTCGGCGTCGCGCTCCTTTTCGATCTCGTCGATCAGGGCGCCCTCGTGATTCGATTGGAAGAAGATCACGTCGCACCCGAGCGCCTTCGCCCGGTCCGAGACCGCGTCGCTGAGCTCGGCCAGCGTCCTCTTGCCGTAAATCATGGGCTCCCGCCGGCCGAGGCTGGCCAGGTTGGGCCCGTTCAACACCAGCACTTTCATCCCGCTAGCACCTCGTCCAGGACTGCCTCGACGTCGGCCGCCGGCACCTGGCACCCGTACTCTACCCGC
>DASPZT010000233.1:0-5323 GCA_035636135.1 Candidatus Limnocylindria bacterium
CTCCCCACCGGGTCGGGGCAGGGGAGGAGGTCGCTTGGGATGGTATTAGTCGACCGCGCTCGCGGTCGGCGCGCTGGCCTGCATCTCGTCCCCTCCCCTGCGGGGAGGGGCAGGGGAGGGGGTCGCTCCGGAGGATGTTAGTCGACCGCGCCCGCGGTCGCCGCGGTGGCGTACATCTTGTCCCTCCCCCTTGCGGGGAGGGGCAGGGGAGGGGTCGCGGTTTATTAGTCGACCGCGCCCGCGGTCGCCGCGCTGGCGTACATCTTGTCCCCTCCCCCTTGCGGGGAGGGGCAGGGGAGGGGGTCGCGGTTTATTAGTCGACCGCGCCCGCGGTCGCCGCGGTGGCGGCTCCGCGAGCTTCGAGCAGGATCAGCTTGGGCTCATCCAGCGGCGGGGTGCTGGTCAGTGAGAGCTTGGCCAGCGGGGTCAGGTCGGTGACGCCCATTTCCTTGGCAAACTTGTCCACCGGTTCCAGTTCCTGGGCGAGCAGCGTCAGACCTGGGAGCTTGTAAGAGATCGGCACCACGTACTTGGGTTCGATCTGGTTCACGATTTCGGTTGCCTGCGCCGAGTTCAGGTGGCTGCCTCCGCCCACGGGCACGAACAGGATGTCGACCTTGCTACCGATGGCCTCCAGCTGCGCCTCGTTGAGCTCATGCCCCAGGTGTCCAAGGTGGCACACGGTGAGCTCGTCGATGTCAACGACATAAACGAAGTTCTTGCCGAGCTGGGCGCCCTGCTTGGCATCGTGGTAAGTCTGGATCCCCTTCATGGCGACACCCTTGATCTCGAACTCACCGGCGCCCGTCACCTGGTGAAAGTCGCTCCCCAGCCCCTGGAAGCTGAAGTGGGTCGGGTCGTCGTGGGTCCTGATCACGATCTGAACAGTCAGCCGCACCGGCGCCAGGCCCATTTTGGGTTCATAGGGATCTATCAACACAGAGGCGTCGCGGCCGCGCAGTCGCACCGAGTTCAATCCGAAGTACGTGACTTCCATCGACGCTCTACTTTACTGGCTCCCCGGTTAGACCCCTCCCCCGCGAGGGGGAGGGTCAGGGAGGGGGTGTTGCTGGTTGCGCGCGGGCTACATCCGTTCAGGGGCAGACACGCCCATCAGGTCGAGCGCGTTGGCCAGGGTGACCCGAGCGGCCTCGCTCAGCCGCAGGCGGGCGGCGCTCGCCGGCTGGTCGTCGACGACCACCCGCACGTTCTTGTAGAAGACGTGGATCCGGGCTGCCAGCTCGTTGGCGTAGAACGCGAGCCGGTGCGGCTCCAGCGATTCGGCGGCCTCCCGCACCACGTCTGGCCAGCGCACGACCGCCCGCAAGAGATCCAGCTCCCACTCGCTGTCCAATCGCTCAAAAGCGGGCGCCGCCTGCACCGCGGCTCCGAATTTCCGGACATTGCTGAGGCGAGCATGGGCGTACTGCGCGTAAAACACCGGGTTCTCGTTGGATTGCTGCTTGGCCAGGTCCACATCGAACTCCATGTGCGCGTCTGACGAGCGCAGCAGGAAAAAGTAGCGCACGGCATCGGGACCGACCTCGTCGAGCATCTCCTCCAGGGTGATGCCCACCCCCGATCGCCTCGACATGCGCACAATCTCCGGGCCGCGCCTGACCGAGACCAGCTGCACCAGGATCACCGTCAGCCGGGCCGGGTCGATGCCCAGGACCTCCAGCGCCTGTTTGAGCCGGTTGACCTGCCCCTGGTGGTCGGCTCCCCAAATATCGACCACCCGCTGGTAGCCGCGCTTCTCCAGCTTGTCGCGGTGATAAAAGATGTCCGCCGCGAAGTAGGTCGGCTCTCCGGTGCGCTTGTAGAGCACCTCGTCCTTGTCCCCCCCGGTGACAAACCACACCGCGCCGTCGCGCTCCACCACCCGCCCCAGGCTGCGCAGCTTGGCCAGGGTGTCCTGGTCCCATCCCTGATAGAGCGACCGCTCCGAGAACCAGGCGTGGTGGGCAATCCGCAGGCGATCGAGGTCACGGCGGATCGACTCCAGGTTGGCGGCGATGCCGAACTCGGCCAGCGCCTGGACCGTAGCACTCTTTCCCAGCTTGGCAGCAGCGGCGCGGGCAATCTCCTCCACGTAGGCGCCCCGGTACCCGCCCTCGGGCGCCGGCTGGCCGCCGATGGCGGCCTGGATCGATTCGCCAAAGAGCCGGACCTGGTTGCCGGCATCGTTGACGTAGTACTCGCGCTGCACCGCAAAGCCGGTCGCCTCCAGCAGCCGGGCGACCACGTCGCCGACCACCGCACCGCGGGCGTGGCTGAAGAGGAGAGGCCCGGTCGGGTTTGAGCTGACGAACTCCACCTGGACGGGGAGCTCATGGCCCAGGTCGCTTCGACCCCAGCCGGCGCCCGCTCCCGCGATGGGCTCGACCTGGGCCTGCAGCCGCGACGGCCGAAGCCGAAGGTTGATGAATCCGGGTGGGGCGATCTCCACATCGGCGAATCCGGCGGGCAACGACAGCCGGCCCGCCAGCTCGGCGGCAATCTCGGTGGGCTTGCGGTGCAGTTCGCGGGCCAGCTTGAGGGGCAGGGTGATGCTGTAGTCGCCGTGGGCCGGGTTGGCGGTCCGTTCTACCACCAGCGCCGGCAGCGTGACCCCGGCCAGTCCTGGCAGGCCGGGAGCAGCCCGGCGGACGGCCTGGTCGATAAGGGTCGAGGGCGTGGGGACGCCGGCGACGATCAGGGGTGCGTGCCCAGCGCCACGTCCAGGCTCAGCTTCTGCGTGCTGCGCTGCACGGTCAGGGTCACGTGATCGCCCGGATGGAACTGGCGCAGCACGTCCTTCAACGGGTGCGCGTCATCGAGGCTCTGGCCATTGACCGCCGTGATCACGTCCTTGACGCGCAACCCGGCCCGGGCCGCCGGCGACCCAGCATCGATGGCTTGCACCAGCGCGCCGACCGGGATGCCGTTGGCGGTGGCGGTCGTCTCATCGACCATGGCGTAGGTCACGCCCAGGTAGGGGCGGTTGATGTGCCCGGTCTTGATCAGTTCCTGGGCCACGTCGTGGGCCGTGTTGCCGTTGAGCGCGAAACCCAGCCCCGGTCCGAAAGAGGCCTGCTCGATGGCAAAGTTGACCCCGATCACGTCCCCGGCCGAGTTCAACAGCGGTCCGCCGCTGTTGCCCGGGTTGATGGACGCGTCAGTCTGAATGGCGTTCAGGATGGTTTCCTCGACGCCGCTCGACTGGTTGAGGATCTTGATCGAGCGGTGGAGCGCGCTGATCACCCCCTTGGTGACGCTGTTCTGCTCGCCCAGGGGACTCCCGATGGCGATGGCCAGCTGGCCGACCTCCAGCGCCGAGGAGTTGCCAAACTTGAGCGTCGGGAGGTTGGTGGCGTTGACCTTGAGCACGGCGATATCGTCGTCCGGGCTGGTCCCTACGATGGTGGCGTCATAGACCGTCTTCTGGTCACGCAGGATGACCTTCAGCTGGCGGGCGTTCTCCACCACGTGGTTGTTGGTCACGATGTAGCCGTCGCTCGAGATGATGAACCCGGACCCGATGGCGTGTTGTTCCTGCTCCACCAGCAGGGTCGGATCCACGATCTGGGTCTTGATCTCCACCACCGCTTTGCCGGCCTGCTTGGCCACGTTGATCACGGCCGACTCTTCGGTGAGGGTGTTGGTGATCTGAGCCAGGGGCGGCGGTGGCGCACTGCCGGGGGCCGTCGGATGGTTCAGCTGCTGAGCGGTGATGATGGTCGCTCCCGAGCCGGCCAGCGCGCCCACCAGGGCGGCGACCACGACCGGGACCAGGATGCCGGCGCCCCGCCGCCGCGGAGCCCGTCGTTCGACGGGCGCGACTGAGGGAACCGGTTCCGGTGGCGGCAAATACTGCGGCTCAGTCGCCATCGCTGCCAGCCCAGTCTACCGGTCGGGCAGCGGCAGCCAGGTCAGGACCAGCTGTTCCGTTCTCGCAAATCCGGCCTGCTCGTAGAGCCGTACCGCCTGCGGATTGGTCTCCCGGGTCCAGACGCATGCAAAGGTGACGCCGCGGTCGCGGAACAATTGCACTGCCTGGCGGAGCAGGGCGGCAGCCAGGCCCTGGTTCCGATACGGGCGCTCCACGAAGACCTCCGCTACCTCGGCCTCCAGGCCGGTGCCCGGATCGAACAGTACGCACCAGCACAGCCCCACCACCCGGTCCTGTCCGTCGCGGGCCCCAAAGATGATGTTCTCGCCGGTAAAGTGTGGCCGCACCGGGCGGCGCACGTCCTGGGCCACCACCTCGGGCGTCAGCTGCGGATGCTCGTAGTGGCGCTGCTCCTCCAGGATCAACTCGGCCAGCAGTGGTCGGATGGCGGCCAGCTCGGTTTCGGCCAGGATCTCGATCCGGAAGGGGTCCGCGGTCATATGATAGTGGCCGTTATTATAACGATCGTTATCATAGAGCCATGACCAACCCGTTCCACTATGGCTCGCCGGTCACCGGGGACCGCTTCACCGACCGGGCGACCGAGTTGCGGGCCCTGGTCACCTGCATGCTGAAGGGCCAGAACGCTGTCCTCCTCTCCCCCCGGCGCTACGGCAAGACGTCCCTGCTGAAGCGGGCCGTGCAGGACGTCCGGCAAGCCAAGGGTCGGAGCGCCATGGTGAACCTGATTGGCTGCAGCAGCCGCCGCCAGGTCGCCCAGACGCTGGCGACCGGGATCGCCCATGAGGCCATGGGCTGGCTGGATGGACGGACCGAGCTGCTCCGCGAGCACCTGGCCCGCGTGCGGGCGGGCGTGTCGCTGGAGGTCAGCCACACCGGGCTGACCGTGACCCTGACCCCGGCTTCCGCTAGCACCGACTGGAGCGACATCATCAGCGACGTGCTACGGATGCTGGTGCGCCTGGGCGCCCGGAGCCATCCGGTGAGCCTGGTGATCGACGAGTTCCAGCGGGTGGCCGAGATCGATGATGGACTGGCAGGCGTCTTCAAGACCCTGGTTGACGAGCTGGAACAGGTCAGCCTCGTCTTTGCCGGCAGCAAGCGGCATTTGATGGAGGAGCTCTCCACCGGTCCGGGCGCGCCGCTGCTGCGCGTCGGAACCCGCATCAGCCTGGCGCCCATCCCGGAAGACCTGATGACGCGGTTCCTGATCGCGCGGGCGGAGTCGGCCAAAAAGGAGCTGGCCCCAGCCGTGGCGGCCGCCATCTACCGGATCGCCCGCGGCATTCCCAACGACGTCCAGCAACTGGCTTTCTGGGCCTTCGAGGAGCCCGGCCGGCGCATTACCGAGGCGACGGCGGAGCGGGCGCTGGACCGGGTGGTCAGCCTGCAGGCCGAGGACTTCGCGGAGAACTACGACAAGCTGGCCCC
>DASPZT010000234.1:0-5176 GCA_035636135.1 Candidatus Limnocylindria bacterium
CCCCACCGGACCGGCGCCGGGTCCACCCCCACCGTGCGGGGTGGAGAACGTCTTGTGCAGGTTCAAGTGCACGACGTCGAAACCCATGTCGCCCGGCCGCGCCACGCCCACCAGGGCGTTCAGGTTGGCGCCGTCGTAGTACATCTGGGCGCCCTGCTCGTGGGCCAGCCGGGCGATCTCGACGATGTCCGTCTCGAAAAGGCCGAGGGTGTTCGGATTGGTCAACATCACCGCGGCGACCCGGGGCGAGAGCTTGGTCCGGAAGTCGTCGACATGCACGAGCCCGTCCGGACCGGTCTTGATCGGGATGGTCTGGAGGCGGGACAAGGCCGCGCTCGCCGGATTCGTGCCGTGCGCGCTGTCGGGCACCAGCACCTGGTCGCGGTGCTCGCCGCGGCTGCGATGGTAGGCCTCGATCATGAGCAGGCCAGTCCACTCGCCGTGGGCGCCGGCCGCCGGCTGCAGGCTTATCCGGTTCATCCCGGTCAGCGCCAGGAGGGCCTGTTCCAGCTCCCACATCAGGCGGAGGGCACCCTGGGCCTTGCCCTCGGGGTGGTAGGGATGCAGGTCGGCGAAGTCTTCGAACCGGGCGATGGCTTCGTTGACCGTAGGGTTGAACTTCATAGTGCAGGAGCCGAGTGGATACAGCCCATCGTGCAGGCTGTGATTGCGGCGGCCGAGCCGGCCGAAGTGGCGGGCGACCTCCGGTTCGCTGAGCGAGGGGATGGCGAGCGGCTGGGCGCGGCGCAGGCCGAGGGGCACGAGTCGGTCGAGCGGCTGCTCGGGCACCCCCGATGCCGGCAGCCGCGGGCCCGGATAGTCGGGCCTGGCGAGCTCGAACAGCAGCGGCTCGTTCATGGCAGGGCGTCCAGGTAAGCCTTCAGGCTGGTGGCATCGTTCAGCTCGGTCACCGAGACCAGCAGCGCGTCCCGCAGCGCGGGGTCAAACCGGCCCAGGGGGAGTCCCGGCAGCACGCCGCGCTGCAGCATCGCGGCCTGCACCTCCTCGGCCGCCCTGGGAGTCCGAACGACGAACTCTGACAGGAACGGACCGCTCCAGGCCAGCCCGTATCCGGGCCGCTCGGCGATCGCCGCCGCCAGCCAGTGGGCCCGCTGCGCGCTCAGCTCGGCCAGACGGCGCAAGCCATCGCCCCCCATCCGAGCCAGATAGGTGGTGGCCGCCAGGGCCATGAGCGCATGGTTGGTGGTGATGTTCGACGTGGCATTCTCGCGCCGGATGTGCTGCTCGCGCGCCTGCAGGGTCAACACGAAGCCCCGACGGCCCTGGGCATCGACCGTCGCCCCCACCAGCCGACCTGGCATCCGACGGAGCAGCGTCTCCCGGCAGGCGATGAACCCCAGGTAAGGCCCGCCGAACGACAGCGGGATGCCCAGCGGCTGCCCGTCACCCACCGCCAGGTCCGCTCCCCAGTCGCCCGGGGAGGCGAGGATTCCCACGGAGATGGGATCGACGCAGGCGATCAGCAAGGCGCCGGCGGCGTGCGCCAGGTCGGCAACGGGTTGCGGGTCCTCCAGGACGCCGTAGAAATTCGGCTGCTGCAGGATGACCGCCGCGGTGGCGCTGGTGACGGCCTCCGCCAAACGCCGCTGGTCCACGCGACCGTCCGCGCCGGCGAGCGCCCGCACGACCTGGTAGTCCTGGCCATTGGCGTACGTCCCCAGCACCTGTACGTACTCCGGGTGCAGGGCTCCGGCGACGACCACGTTCTGCCGGCCCGTCTGCCCGATTGCCATGTGCGTGGCCTCGGCCACGGCGGACGCCCCGTCGTACAGGGAGGCGTTGGCCACGTCCAGCCCGGTCAGCAGCGTGATCATAGTCTGGAATTCGTAGGTCGCCTGCAGCACGCCCTGGCTCGCCTCGGCCTGGTAGGGGGTGTAGATGGTGTAGAAGTCGGGGCGCGAGATGATCGCATTCACCACCGCCGGGCTATAGCGGCGCGACGCCCCCGCCCCCAGGAAGTTGCGCCCGGGCGCGATCCGCTCATTGAGCCGGCCCAGCTCGCGAAAATACTGGACCAGCTCCAGTTCCGACATCGGCTCCGGCAGGTCAACGCTGTGCCGCTTCAAGGCCTCTGGGATCTGGGCGAAGAGATCGGCGACGTCGCGCTTGCCCAGCTCGCGAAGCATGGCGGCCCGTTCGGCCGCCGTGTTCGGCAGGTAGGCCACTAGTGCCCCGGGCCCTCGACCAGGGCGTTGTAGGCGTCCTGGTCCAGCAGCTTCGGATTGGGTGACACCCCGCGCAGGCTGAGGATCCACCCTTTTCCGTACGGGTCATTGTTGAGCAGCTCGGGGTGCTCCTTGAGGGCGTCGTTGACCGCGGCCACCTCGCCCGCTACCGGGGAGTAGAGGTCGGAGGCCGCCTTCACGGACTCGACCACCCCAAACCGGTCGCCCACCTTGAGCTTTTGGCCGACGGAAGGGAACTCCAGGTAGATCACGTCGCCCAGCTGCGACTGCGCGTACTCGGTGATGCCGATGGTCGCGGCGTCGCCCTCCTGGCGAACCCACTCGTGACTCTCACTGAACCGCAGCCCACTCAGCTCCGCCATGCTTCCTCCCTCATCTGTCTGCTTACGGATGCGGACGCCGGTAAAACGGGAGCGCCACCACGTCGGCGGGCGCGGCGGCACCCCGCACGTCCACCGCCAGGCTGGTCCCGACTTGGCTGAGCGCCGGCGGGACGAAGGCCAGCGCGATGTTGTACCCGAGCGTAAACGACACGTTGCCCGATGAGACGGTTCCGACCGGCCGGCCCTCGTGCAAGACCTGGTAGCCGTGGCGCGGGATGCTTCGATCCCGCATCCGCAGCCCTACCGTGACCCGCGGCAGCCCCTGCTGCGCCACCCGAGCAATGGCATGCCGGCCGATGAAGTCCTTGTCGAGCCTGACCGCCCAGTCCAGGCCCGCCTCCAATGGATTCGTCTGCTCATCCAGGTCACTGCCGTAGAGCCGCATGCCGGCCTCCAGCCGCAGCGTGTCCCGGGCTCCCAGCCCGGCCGGCTTGAGCCCGACCTCCCCGCCCGCGTCCAGCAGACGCTGCCAGAGTCTGACGGCCTCGCTGGGCTGGCAGAACAGCTCGAAGCCATCCTCCCCGGTGTACCCGGTGCGGGAGGCGCGGCACGGCACGCCGGCCACTCTCCCGTCCACGAAGGCGTAGTACTTCACGTCTTTGAGGTCGCGATCCGCCAGACGCTGCACGAGTGCTGGAGCTCGTGGTCCCTGGACGCCAATCAGCGCCGTCTGCCGGCCCGTGTTGCGCGCTGTCCCCGCAGGCGCGTGCGCGGCGATCCACTCGAAGTCTTTGTCCTGGTTCCCAGCGTTGACCACCAGCAGGTAGCCCGGGCTCAGGTTGTAGACGAGCAGGTCATCGAGAATCCCGCCCTGCTCATTGCAGAGCAGCGCGTACCGGGCTCGGCCGGGCTTCAAGGTCGCCACCTCGTTGGTGAGGAGCCGCTCCAGCTGGGCCACGGTGTCGGTCCCTGAAACCTCGATCTCGCCCATGTGGGAGAGGTCGAAGAGGCCGGCCGCGGTGCGCACCGCCTGGTGTTCCTCGCGGATGGACGAATACTGGAGCGGCATCGACCACCCGCCGAAGTTTGTCATCTGCGCGCCCAGCCGGAGGTGCTCCTCGAAGAGCGGAGTCCGCTCCACGGTCGCCACCGGCTGCGTCACGTGGCTAGTCTACGTCCGGCTCGTCGCCATTCGGCTCGTCGAGAACCTCCAGGTACGGCAGCAGGTCCTCGTCATGGAGCTGGCGCGCTCCCCGCAGCATCGCCCGGATGATGCCCACCCGCTGGACATCCCACGCCAGCAGCTTGGCGATCTCGGCGTCGGTCGCCGGCCGCATCAGGTCCGCGGAGAGGAGCTGTTCAGCCCGCTCAAAGACCCGGCAGGCGGCCACGAACGCTTCGTCGTTGTGCTGGGCATCGCGAGTCATGGCCACCACGGCATCCATGGTGGCGGTGATGGCGGCGCGGAGGGTGTCCGTAAACCCCTGCTCGGTCCCGCGGTAATGCTCGACGGCGGAAATCAAGGCCAGCGAGCCCTCCTGGAAGAGGTCGCCGAAGGCGATGCCCTCTTCCCGATGGTGGCGCGCCTCCTCGAAGACCAGGTGCAGGTTGTGCTCGATCAGGGTCCGGTTGGCGGCCTCGCGGGCGACTCCGTGGGTACCCAGGAGGCGACCCTGCTCGGCGTGAGGCAGGCGTGGGTAAGCCGCCAGCTGGGCCTGGTAATCGACCTCCTCCTCATCGAGCGTGACCGGCGAACGGTGCTCCTGCGCCATCAATTTCTCATTCTATTCTGCGCAAGCCTGCCTCGATTTCAAACTTGATCTAGTTAGATATGATGAAGACTGTGAGGGTGGGACGGGTCGTCGCCGCCTTCGCGCTGGCGGCATTTCTGCTCGTTCCGGCGCCGGCCCGAGCCGCGCATCCGGTGGTCCTGGTGGCCACCCTGGACGGCGTGATCAACCCCATCACGGACAGCTATGTGCAACGGGCGGTGGACCGGGCCGTCCGGGAGGGGGATACCGCCCTGGTCATCGCCCTGGACACCCCCGGCGGGCTGGATACGTCCATGCGCCACATCATCAAGACCATGCTGGCAGCGCCGGTTCCGGTGGTCATCTACGTCTCGCCGTCGGGCGCCCGGGCGGCTTCGGCTGGCCTCTTTATCACCCAGGCGGCCGATGTGGCCGCCATGGCACCGGGGACGAACATCGGGTCCGCCCACCCGGTGAGCATCGGGGGCCCGAACCCCGCCCCCAACGCCAGCCCCAGCCCCGGAAGCGCGGCCGGCGACATCGAGAGCCAGAAGATCGAGAACGACGCGGCGGCCTACATTCGCTCCCTGGCCACCCTGCATCACCACAACGCCGACTGGGCGGAAACGGCCGTGCGCCGGAGCGCCAATGTCCCGGCGGATGAGGCGCTCCAGCTCAACGTCGTCGACCTGGAGAGTCGCGACCTGAGCAGCCTGCTGGAGGACCTGGACGGCCGGCAGGTGGACAAGGGCGGCCAGACATACACGCTGCACACGGCCAATGCCGCCATCGAGCGCATCGAGCTGAGTGAATTCGATCGCTTGCTGGAGGCGGTCTCCGACCCCGATGTCGCCTACCTCCTGCTGCTGCTGGCCATCATCGCCATCGGGTTCTG
>DASPZT010000235.1:0-2493 GCA_035636135.1 Candidatus Limnocylindria bacterium
GGTGATGGTCCGGGGCGCGGGCGAGGGCTACTACACGGCCGAGCCCACCGTGGCGTCGATCCTCTCTTATTACTATGCGAACCACGCTGCCATCACCCGGGAGGAACTGGTGCTCCAGCCACCCGCGACGGCGGTGCCGCAGGTCTCTCGGTCTCTGCGGGCGCGCAGCGTCTCCTTCTTGCTCAGCCGAACGCCCTGAGCTGATGTCCCCCTTTCGCGGATGGGTAGGGGAGGGGGTCTCGCAGCCCTAAGTTAGCCGAACGCCTTAACCAAAATGTCCCTCCCCCCTGCGGGGAGGGTCGGGGTCGTTATCTCTTCGATTCTCCCTCCCCCTTGCGGGGAGGGGTAGGGGAGGGGGTCTCGGCAGCCTTGGGTTAGCCGAAGGCCTTAACCAAAATGTCCCTCCCCCCTTGTGGGGGAGGGTAGGGTGGGGGGTCTCGGAAGCGCTTTTTAGCCGAAGGCCTTGACGATCTCGGGCCGCCGGAGGCACATGGCGGCACCTTCGGCCACGCAGGTCAGCGGGCGCTCCGCCTGGTGGACCGAAAACCCGAAGGCTTCCTCCAGGCGGTGACCGAAGCCGCCCACCAGCGAGCCGCCGCCGAAGACCAGCACTCCGTCCTGCATCACGTCCGCCACGGCCTGAGCCGGCATGTCCTGAAGGCAGCTGGCCAGCGTCTGGATGATGCTGTCGGTGACCGGACGGAGGGCGGAATCGAGCTCGTCGACCGAAAGCTCCTGTGTGCGGGCCCGATCGCTGGCCAGGTCGCGGCCCTCGGCGATGAGGGAGCGCGGACCCGATCCGTTTCGGCTGAGTTGCATCTTCAGGTTTTCGGCGGCCAGTTCGCCAACCAGCATCTTGTGCTCCACGCGCAGGTACTGGTGCAGCGCCTGGGTCATCTCATCGCCCGCGGTCCGGCACGACCGGGCGGCCAGGATCCCGCCAAAGCAGAAAGCGGTGACCTCCGCCGTGCCGCCGCCGATATCCACCACCATGCGGGCCCGCGTCTCCAGGGGATTCAGGCCCGACCCGAGCGCTCCGGCGATAGGCTCCGGAACCAGGTCCACGTGGCCCACCCCGGCCTCCTCGACCGCCTCGATCAGCGCTCGTTTCTCGAGCTCGGTCGCGCCCCAAGGCACGCCGATCACCGCTTGCGGCGGCAGGACCTGCCAGGGCTGCCGCTTCACCCGCTTCAGGATGGCCACGATGAAGCTGCGGGCGGTCTGCAGGTCCGTGATCACGCCGTCTTCCAGCGGCCGAACGGTGGCCATGCCAATCGGCGTCCGGCCCACCAGGGCCTTGGCCGCCCCCCCAACCGCCACCAGCTGACCCTTGCGGTCGCCATCGTCGCGAACCGCCATCACCGACGGCTCGTTCAGCAGCAGTGTGCCATCGACACCGGCCACCACCGTGTTGGCAGTGCCCAGATCAATGCCGTAGCCCGCCTGGATCCAGCCCAACCCAGGCCGGAACCCGCCGTCCCAGAGCCAGCGCCCGTTAGCGACACCCACCCTACTTGAGTCTAGCGGGTTTCGACTTAAAAGGCCAGCCCCAAGCTCATAAGTCGTGATAGCGGCAACGTATCGATAGTCGAGGGGCTACGATGGCTCCACCTTGACCTACTCGATCGTGGCCCACGACCCCAAATCCGGCGAGTTCGGGGTAGCCGTGCAGTCGCACTTCTTCCAGGTGGGCCCCGTGGTTCCCTGGGCGCGAGCTGGCGTTGGGGCGGTGGCAACCCAGGCTGACGCCGACATTCGCTACGGGCCCCTGGGCCTGGACTTGATGGCCGCCGGCTACACCGCCGGACGGGCGCTGGCCGCAGCCCTGGCCGCCGACTCAAAGCCCGAGACCCGGCAGGTGGCGTTGGTCGACCGCGAGAGCCAGGTCGCCGTGCACACCGGCGCGAAGTGCATCCGCGAAGCCGGCCACCATGTGGGCGCCGGCTACAGCGTCCAGGCCAACATGATGGAGAAGGCGACCGTCTGGCGCGCCATGGCCGTGGCGTTCGAGGGCACAGCCGGATCCCTCGCCGAACGAATGATGGCCGCCCTCGAAGCCGCCGAGGTGGAGGGCGGTGACATTCGGGGCAGGCAGTCGGCGGCCATGCTGGTCGTCGACGGCACGCTGCATCCAGGATGGTGGGAGGGGCGGCTGATCGATCTGCGGGTTGAAGACCACCCCGAGCCGCTGGTCGAGCTGCGCCGCTTGCTCCAGGTCAAGCGAACCTACGAAGCGGTGGGTTCGGCAGAGGCCGCGCTCCATGGTAATGAGCCGCAGGCAGCCACGCTGACGACCCGGGCCTTGGACAGTGCGCAGGACAATATCGAGCTGCGCTTCTGGCTGGCACTGGACATGGCCGCCCAGGACAATGTCGAGGCCGCCATCCCACTCCTCAGGGACGCGATCAGGCAGGACGAGCGCTGGCTGGAGTTGCTGCGCCGGCTGCCGCCCGCGGACCTCTTGAAGCCCGAGCTGTTGGCCCAGCTTGAGGA
>DASPZT010000236.1:0-4349 GCA_035636135.1 Candidatus Limnocylindria bacterium
TAGTCCTTGAGGATGTCGGTCACCAGGTAAGCCTCGGCCGGACTGACCACCCGCTGACCGCCCTGGTCCAGATTGGCCTTGTCCAGCACGTGACCCGAGCGGTCCCTGACTTCGAGGACGGCGACCGCCGCGTGCTTGACGCCGCCGGCGGCGAACGTGCCATAGCCCACCGCGTGGTCGAGTAACCGGACCTCGCTCGACCCGATGGCGGTGGTGACCTCGGGTTTGAGGTCGGACGTGATGCCAAAGGCGTGGGCCAGCGCGATCACCTCGCCGTAGCCCGCCTTCTGCATGGCCTCCAGCGCCGGGATGTTGCGCGAAAGCGCCAGCGCCTGGTGGGCCGTGATCAGCCTCATGTTCTGGTAATCGAAGTCGTGGAACTGGCCCTGGGCGAAGTGGGAGGACGTGTCGTCCAGCAGGCTGCCCATGGTCAGCTGGCGAGAGCGGAACGCCTGCTCGTAGACGTAGGGCTTGAAGGATGAGCCAGGCTGCCGGAGCGCGGTGACCACGTTGTACTGGCCCTTAATGCTGTCGTTGTAGAAATCGACCGAGCCCACCATGGCCAGGATCTCGCCGGTGCGCGGGTCGAGCGCGACCAGGTCGCCATTGTCCGCGCCTTTGGAGCCCAGTTGCTGGATGCCGAGCTCGACCGAGTGCTGGGCGGCCTGCTGGACCGGTAGGTCGAGCGAGGTCGTGACCTTGAATCCACCCCGGGCGATCGCGCTGGGACCGTAGAGGCGCTCCAGCTCCTCGAAGACGTAATCCACGAAGTGGGGCGCCAGCGTAGCGCGTTGCTCCTGGTACGCGAAGCTGAGCTTCTCGGCCGCCGCCCGGTCGGCTTCGTCCTGGGAGATCATGCGCTGCTTAACCATGCCATCGAGGACGTACTCCTGGCGGGCTGTGGCCCGGTCCGGATGGAGGCGCGGGTCGAAGTAGCTGGGGGCAGCCGGCAGGGCGGCCAGCAGGGAGGCCTCGGCCACGTCCAGCTCACTGGCGTGTTTGCCGAAGTAGACCTCGGACGCGACTTCGATGCCGGTCGCCCGGTGGCCGTAGTAGATCGTGTTCAGGTACAGGTTGAGGATCTCGTCTTTCTTGTAGCGGGACTCGAGCTGAGTCGCCAGGATCAGCTCGCGCAGCTTCCGCAGCGGGGTCTTGGACGGCGACCGAAGGATGGCGTTCTTGGCCAGCTGCTGGGTGATGGTGCTGGCGCCCTGCTCCGGCCGCCGCGCCACCACGTCCACGAAAAACGCCTTCACCACGCGGCCCCAATCGACGCCATGGTGCTCGTAGAAGTGGCGATCCTCGGCGGCTAGGGTCGCGTTGACCATGGCTTTGCTGATCTTTTTGAGGTCGACCGGCACGGTGCGTTCGCCCTGGGCATTGCGCTCTTCGATCAGCGTGCCGTGCCGGTCGACGATCTGAATCGCCCCTCCGGTGAGGTCCAGGCGGCTGGGGTCGGGGAGGGTGGCGACCGCGTACGCAAAGGCGGCGGTGAAGAGCAGCAGGCCGATGGCCACCGCGGCGGCCACGGCCGTCAGCAGGCCGCGGCGCCGGGCGCGATTCGCCAGCAGCTCCCTGAAGAATCCCCGGACGGCTGCCAACGGCGTGGCTGCCGGCGCCGGCTTTGCCGCGGGAGGTTCCGCCGGCGGGGCCGGCGGCGCTGGGGGAGTCGGCGTGTTGCTAGCGATGGCGGGACATCACGGCGGGGGGATGCGCGTCGTCGTGGGGTGTCTTGGAGCGGTCTATCAGGCGCTTGGCCAGGCCCGCCGCCAGCGTGGCGATGGCGGCCTCCGCTGCGCTGACGCCGATCCGGCGCAGTGCACTCTCCTTGTGCGGGCCGGCGGCATCGGTGGTCTTGGTGTCGTCCTGCAGGATGCGCTTCTGCGCTACCGCCCAGGCCTGCGCGTCCTCGCCGAAGTCAGTGAGCCGCTCCCGGAGTTCTCCCAGCTTGAGCCGGCGAGCCAGCCGCTGCGCCGGAGACCTCTTGCTCTCCCGCCAGGCGATGAGCACACCGCCGCCGGCGAGGGCAAAGACCGCCAGGCCAATCGAGACCTGGAGGGCTCGGTTATGGGCGAGCTGATAGCGGAGGTCGACGCTGCGCCGTGCCTTCAGCTGGATGGCGTCCAGGGTCTCGGTGAGGTGGGCCCGCGTCTCGTCTATTTCCCGTTTCGCTTCAGAAGACTTTTGGCCCACTCTGCATCCTCCTTTAGGCTGGTCATCGTCTTTGGGGGCGCGCCGATGCGAAGCCGGCTCTTCCCGATCAGGCCCAGCACGGCCGCCAGCACCAGGAAGGCACCGCTTTCGATACCGGCCACCAGAGCGTGCGGCGAGGGCGGCAGGGGGAAGACCAGGGCGAGGGTGACGAAGAGAAAGATCAGGAAGAGGAGGCCGAACAGGCCGGCGGCCGCCAGGAGCGCGCCGCCCCAGGCGCTGCTGATCAGCATCTCCTTTACCTCGAGCTTGGCCAGCTGGATCTCCTGCCGGACCAACCGCAGGATGTCCTCGACCGCCAGCACGGTCAGGTCGACCAGCCCGCGCCGGCCGTTGGCACGGGATTCACGGGAGCCTACTTTATGGGGAGCGTCGGGGCGAGCCGCCATCTCTAATCCTCCTTCCTGGGGAGCGTAAAATATTATAGCGCACGTATCACCAAAGGTCTACGATGAATTTATGGTAGTGGAACCCGGCCATCCGCAGCCAGCCGGTCGCAGTCAAGCGACCGGCTCCAAGCCTGGGCCAGCCGCCTGAACTGGCACGGTACGCGCCGTACTCCCTGATTGCAGCATCGAGCGAGCTCGGCTCGTGCCCATGACGGCCTGGGCGCGGCCTCGAGGTGAGCCGGCAGCAGGGCCGGCGAACCTCCGCTGCGGCGCGTGCCGCGGCGTTTAGGCTTCGGTGCGCCGGCGGGTGGGGTAGCATGCGACTTCATGATCCAGATCCGGCCGGCGAAGACCATCTACCACACCGAAGGTGGCTGGTTTTCGGCCAACTGGCACTTCAGCTTCGATCAGTACCGCGATCCCAGCAACATGGGCTGGGGCTTGCTGCGGGTCTTCAACGATGATCGGCTGGTGCCCGGGGCCGCCTGGCCGATGCATCCCCATCGCGACATCGAAGGTGTTACCTACGTGGCGGAGGGCATGTTCGAGCACGCGGATAGCCGAGGGAACGGTGGGGTGCTGCCTCCCGGCTCGGTGCAGCGCGCCACCCTGGGCTCGGGCATGATGCACTCCGAGATGAATCAGTCGAAGACCGAACCAATGCGGTTCATCCAGATGTGGATCATTCCGGCGCGCCGCGGGCTCGAACCCTCGGTCGAGCAGCGGAGCTACCCGGAGTCCGAGCGGCGAAACCAGCTGCGCGCGGTGCTGGTGCCGGCGCCGGGATTCGGCGGGCCTCAGGCGCCGGGCGCGAACTCGGCGGTAACGGTGCACCAGGATGCTGCGGTGTACGCGTCGCTGTTGGATCCCGGCGCCGCGGTGCGCCACCGACTCCGGGATGGCTTCCCCGCCTACTTTTTCGTGGTCCACGGCGAGGCGACCATCGCCGGCGTCCCGCCGGGCGAGGGCGGGTCGGTCGATGAGGGCGGCGCCGCGAAGATCGCCGAGGTGCCCGAGCTGACCGTCACCGGTGGGCCCAATGGGGCCGAGATCCTGCTGGTCGAGGTTCCCCCCGCATGATCTTGCCCATCCCCGGCATCCGCGCGGCCCACGCCTATCTGCTGCAACAGCCTGACGGTCTGGTCGCTATCGACGCCGGCTACGTCGGCAGCGACGGCGCCATCCTCCGATTCATGCGGAGCCGGGGCTTCCGGCCGGAAGACCTGAAGTGGGTGGTGGTGACCCATCATCACGTCGACCACGCGGGCAGTGCCGCCCGCCTGTGCGCCCAAACCGGCGCCCAGCTGGCCATTCACACCGCCGATGCGCCCTACCTGGCGTCCGGCCGCCCCAAAGAGCTGATGAATCTGTGGGGCGCGATCGAGCGCTTACCCGCTCGCCTCGCCCGATTCCTTCTCACGGCGGGCGGTCCGATCGGTCGGCGCCTGGAGGATGGGGACACCCTGCACGGCCTGCGCGTGATCCATACCCCCGGCCATACCCCGGGCAGCATCTGCCTGTACTCGGAGGCGGAATCGGCCGTCTTCGTGGGCGACGTGCTGAACAACGAGCGCGGACTTCGCCGGCCACCCTGGAATGTCAACCACAACCACCGCAAGGCGCAACTCGCTGCCCGCCATCTGCTCGGCCTTTCCTATGAGCGCGCCTTCTTCGGGCATGGGCCGCCGATCGAGCGCGACGCGTCTCGCGCGATCACACGCTTTGTGGGTGAACTCGCGTGACCCCCCC
>DASPZT010000237.1:0-6218 GCA_035636135.1 Candidatus Limnocylindria bacterium
CGGCCGGGCTCAGATACTTGGTCTTGGCCCGGAGCGCGAGCAGCACCTGCTGCTGCCGGAAGGACCGGCCGAAGTCTCCCCGCAGGTCCGAGTGCCTCGAGCGCACATACTCGAGCGCCATCTTGCCGTTGAGGTGCTGCGGGCCGGGCAGCACCGCCACCCGCGTGATCCCGTACGGGAACCGGCTGTCGACATCGTTCGGATAAAAATCATCGAGGACCGGGTTGCTGGTCACCACGTCGACGCCCCCCAGCAGATCGATCATCCGGGTCAGTCCGCGCAGCCCGATCCAGACGTACTCGTCGATGTGCACGTGGAAGTCGCGTTCGACGGTGGCGATGGCCGCCTTGGGCCCGCCGTACGCGTAGGCCGCGTCGATCTTGGCCGAGCCGCCCGTGGAGAGCGGCACCCAGAGGTCGCGCGGGATGGACAGCATGGTCACGTGCTTGGCCGCCGGCTCCACCCGAACCAGGATCATCGACTGCGTAAGCACGTGGTCGGGGTCAAACTTCTGGTCGTCGTCGGAGCCGAGCAGCAGGACGGTGAACGGGGCGTCGGCCGCCGGCGCCGGCGTGGCGGCCACGATGGTCGCCGATGCCACCGGGATATCTGATTTTTGTCCAGTCGTCCGAAAAGCCGTCATGAACGCGGGCAGGAAGTAGGCGAACGCGCCTAGCGATCCGGAGATGACGAACCCCAGGATCACCAGCACCATCGTGGTGATGGGCAGCTCGGCCACCAATCGCTGGCCGCGACGCGACCTCAACAGCAGCTGACTGGTGGTTGCAGGCGGCCGATATCGAAAATGTGGAACGTTCACCTGGCGGAGTGTTCAGTCTACGGGACGGTTTGGACTTACCGTGGTCTTAGATTCAGCCGATCGCCCAAATCCCCCTCCCCCTTGCGGGGAGGGGTCAGGGGAGGGGGTCTCGGGGCCGCGCACTGGAGAGAGCAGGCACAGTAAGGACGACAACGTGAATCGACTTCACTGCGCGGCTTCGGCCGGGCGCGCGGGCACCGAGCCTTCTGGTGGCTGGACGAATCGCAACCAGAGCACGCCCAGGGCCCCACAGAGGAGGAAGAAGGCGGTACCCACCACGTGGGTGAGGACGGCAATCGCCGTCAAGAGGGCGGGCGGCGAAGCGCCGAAGGCGCCCAGCGTCAGGACGAACAGGAACTCATAGGTGCCCAGCCCGCCAGGCGTCACGCTGATGGCCTGAGTAATGGTGAAGAGGATGAGGGCCAGCAGCAAGGTGCTGGTCGAGAGCTGCGGGCTAACGGCGCGGAAAAGCGCGAAGAGCGTGAAGGCTGACAGCGCCCATTGCCCTACGCTGAGGAGAATCGCCGCCAGCAGCTGCCAGCGCGAGCGCAGCAGATGAAAGCCGCGCAACACGGAGGGCATGAGCTCGATCAACCACTGGCGCGCTTTCGCCGGGAGTGGCTGCGCCAGGGCCGACACCAGCCTTAGGGTGCGCGCCTCGTCGTGGACCAGCCAGTAACCAACCGCGGCCACGCCGGCTGCCAGGAGCGAGAGGATGACGAGGCGGCCCCACGAACCACCGCCGCGGCTCCCCGACACGGCCGCCGCCACGATGGCGAGGACCAGCAGCGCCAGCACGTCCAGGGTGCGCTCGAGGACGACGGTCGCGGCGGAGGCGCCGACCCCGATGCGGGCGCGTTGGGCCATGCTCGCCGCCCGCACCACGTCGCCCAGCTTGAAGGGGGACACCGAATTGATGGCCCACCCGATGGTGGTCACCGCCGTGGCGTCCGCGATGCTCACCTGGGGCGCCGATGGATGAAGGATGATCTGCCAGCGCCAGCCGCGCACCAGGAAGAAGGCGCACAGGCCGAGGAGCGACGCGCCAATCCACCCGAGCGAAGCTCCCCGCAGCGACCGTGCGATCTCGTCGGGATGGACGAAGGCGACCAGGACCACCAGGATGGCGACGCCCACCAGGAGGGAGGCCGTCGCGCGGACCCAGCGCTGCTGCGACCAGGCTCTCATGCGCCGCACTTCATCGACGCTCCCAGCACGACGGAGGTACGAGACCCCCTCCCCGACCCTCCCCGCAAGGGGGAGGGAGAATCGGCGTTTCGGATGACCAAAGAATCCGGACTAATATATGTCAAACTTGACTCTGGGATTATCTCCTGCGCGGACCAATGCGATCGCCGTTGGTCCGTACCGGTTCAGTCTCGTTCTGGTTGTCCTGACCTGCGCACTGACGCCGGCTTACGTCAAGCGGTTTCACTTCGGGTTCTATCCCACCACCGTGCTCGAGATCGCCATCGTGCTCACGGTCGTAGTGTTCGCCATCGAGAGCTGGCGGCAGCGGACCCAGGTCGAATGGAAAAGCCCGTTCACCATCCCCGCGATTCTCTTCCTGGTGGCAGGCGCGGTCTCGATCCTGGTGGCGCCTCAACCGGTCAAGGCGCTCGGCCTGTTCCGCGCCTACCTGGTCGAGCCCATCGCCCTCTTCGTGGTCATCAGCACCGCAGCCACGAACCGGCGCCGCGCCCTGCTGGTACTCGGGGGACTAGCCCTCGCCGGCGCGGCGGTGGCGATCCCCAACGCCTTCGTGGTGTTGGAGGCGGCCCGTCATCACACTCTCAACCTGGCGGGGGCACCGCCGGTGGTGATCTACACCACCCAAAACGCGGTGGCCCTGTTTTGCATCCCGCTGATCGCGGTGGCGGCCAGCCTGGCGCTGTATGCCCGGGACCGCAGGGAGCGGCTGATCAGCGTGGCCGTTCTGCTGGTGACCGGCGCCGGGACGCTGCTCAGCTTCTCGCGCGCCGGCTATCTGGCCCTGGCCGTATTGGCCCTGCTGCTGGCGGCCACCCACCCACGCCGATGGATCCTGGTCCCGGCGGTGCTGATTGTGGGCGTCGCCGTGAGCCGCATTCCCCCGGTCGCCAGCCGCCTTGGCCATGAGGTCGACTTCGCCGATCCGAACAACTCACTGGTGGAGCGCTACCAGCTGTGGAAGGCGACGCTTCGGATGCTCCGGGACCACCCGGTCTTCGGCAGCGGCCTGAGTGGCTTTGCCGACACCGTGGCCCCCTACCGGCGGGGCGACGTCTTCACGGATCGACTCATCTATCCGCACAATATCCTGCTGAATTTCTGGACCGAGACCGGGCTTTTGGGGTTGGCCGCCTTCACCTGGATCGTGGTGGTCGGCCTGCGACTTTGCTGGCGGGGCTGGCGCAGTGCCAGCCAAGACTGGCGGCCGATCGAGCTGGGCATCTTCCTGGCGCTGGTCGCCATCATCGTGCACGGTCTGGTGGACGTGCCCTACTGGAAGAATGATCTGAGCACCGAGTTCTGGGTGCTGCTGGCGGTGGGCTGGGCCGGCGTCCGATGGGGGGGGCAGGAAGTGGAGGCGTGATCGACCCCAAGACCGACCCGCTCGATTCCGCCTACGCCGATGTCCACTTCAAGGACCGGTGCTGCCAGCTGATCGCCGCGGGCGGTGCCCGGACCGTCTGCGAGATCGGCGGTGGTCGCTCCCCGCTGTTGAGCCTGGACGAGGTACGGTCCCTGAAGCTCGACTACACCATCCTCGACATCTCGGCGCATGAGCTGAGGCGGGCCCCCGATGGCTACACCAAGGTGGTCGGCGACATCGGGGCGCTCGACGCGGGCTCCATCGCGGACCGCTACGACTTCATGTTCTCGCGGATGGTGGCCGAGCACGTTCGCGACGGCGTGGCTATGCACCGAAACGTCTTCAGCCTCTTGCGACCCGACGGGGCCGCTTTCCACCTGTTCCCCACCTTGTTCGCCCCCGCCTTCGTACTCAATCGGCTCCTTCCCGAACAAGCCGCGCGGCGGCTGGTGGTGGCGCTCTGGCCGAATCGGGCCTCGGAGATCCCCAAGTTCCCGGTCCGCTACTCGAAGTGCTTCGGCCCGACCCCGCGGATGCACCGCTTCTTCGAAGGCCTGGGCTACGGGATCGAGGAGTACCGGCCGTTCTATGGCACGACCTACGCGCACGCGGTCCCGGTGCTGGGCGGGTTGGAAGCCTGGTTCAACACAACCATGGCGCGCCGGCGCAGCACCCGCTTCACCTCCTATGCCTGGCTGGTGCTGCGCAAGCCGCGCCCAGCGGCTCGCACGGCCCATGGGTAAGCGCGGCGTGGCCCCCTGGCTCCGCCCTGTCCTGGACGCCGCCGCCGTGACGGTGGCCGTCCTGCTGGCCTTCAACTACCGCATCCACCTGGACCCGATCCCCATCCCCGGCAACGAGCCGCCGGCGTTCGGGGCCTACCTGGCGGCCATCCCGGTGCTGGTCGCGGTCTTTCTGATGACCTTCGCGCTGAGCGGTATCTATCGGACCCAGCGGGGGCGCGCCCTCCTGGATGATCTCTTCTCCATCATTGGCGCCACGGTCGTCGCCGGCCTCATCGCCCTGGCCCTCATGTCGCTGTACCGGAGCTTTTCCTACTCCCGGCTGGTGCTCCTCTATACGATCACCGCGGCATTCATCCTGATTGCCGTCAACCGCGCCATCCTGCGACAGGTTCGGCTGGCCCAGCAGCGCCGCGGCGTTGGCATGGACCGGGTGCTGATCGTGGGGACGGGAGCCGGCAGTGAGCTGCTCATCCACCGGATGACCATGTTCCCCGGTTACGGCTACCAGGTCTGCGGCATCCTGGACGATCGCCTGGAGCCGGGGGCGGTGTTCGCCGGGGCTCGGGTAATCGGCAAGCTCGCCGAACTCCCGGACCGCGTCCGCGAAGCCCAGGCCGACCGCGTCTTCATCGCGTTGCCCGGCGCCGACCACGAGACCCTGTTGCACCTGATCAAGACGTGCGAGGACCTGCGGGTCGACTTCCGCATGCTGCCAGACCTCTTCGAAATCATCACCACCAGGGTTTCGGCCGACGTCATCGATGGCATTCCGCTGGTGGGCGTGCGCCACAGCCAGCTGACCGGCCTGGCTCGAATCCTGAAGCGGTCGTTCGACCTGGCGGTCAGCCTGGTCCTGCTGGTGCTGCTCTCGCCGGTGATGCTGGTGCTGGCCGCGTTGATCAAGCTCACCTCCCCGGGGCCCGTCTTCTACCGGCAGGAGCGGGTTGGCCGGGCGGGCCGGGTGTTCACGGTGCTGAAGTTCCGGTCGATGGTCGCCGACGCGGAAGCCGCCACCGGGCCCGTCTTCACCGCGCCCGACGACGCCCGACGCACCGGCGTGGGGCGCTTCATGCGCCGGCTCAGCCTCGACGAGCTGCCCCAACTGATCAACATCATCCGGGGCGAGATGAGCCTGGTCGGGCCGCGTCCCGAACGGCCCTTCTTCGTGGAGCGGTTCTCGGCCGAGATCCCGCGCTACCTGGAACGGCACCAGGTCCAGCCGGGGGTCACCGGCTGGGCTCAGGTCAACGACTTGCGGGGCGATACCTCGATCGCCAACCGCACCATCTACGATATTTATTACATCGAGAACTGGTCCCTGGTGTTGGACATCAAGATCCTGCTGCTGACCACGGGCCGGGTGTTCGTGCACCGTCATGCGTACTAAGCCCGAATCCACCGAGGCGAACTTGCATCTTGGGCGCGGCTGCGGCCGATCCGGGCGTCGTCTCCTGTGCGCGCTCGGTCACGCATCGACGGAGGCGCTCCCTCGTGTGCTCGTCGCCTCCTGCGGCTCGGCACGCCCCGCATCCCAATCTGCTTCGTTCGTCCGACGGCCCCGGGCTCCCGGGGCGTCGTCTCCTGCGCGCGCTCGGTCACGCATCGACGGATGCGCTCCCTCGCGTGCTCGTCGCCTCCTGCGGCTCGGCACGCCCCGCATCCCAATCTGCGTCGTCCGCCCGGTGGATCCGGGCTTCCCCTTGACCGCTACTCAGACCCGCCCGGTGCGGCCATCCCGGGCCGGGACGCTCCGGCGCGGGGTCGAGGAGGTGCTCGCCTACTGGGAATTGACGACCAACCTGATCGCGCGGGACCTGAAGACCAAGTATCGCGGCTCCGTCCTGGGCGTCTTCTGGTCGCTCCTCAATCCCTTGCTGTTGATGCTGGTCTACACCGTGGTCTTCTCCAAGATCGCGCGGCTGCCGATCCCACGCTACCCGGTCTTCTTGCTGGCCGGCCTCGTGCCCTGGAACGCCTTCGCCCTGAGCCTGGCCGGCGCCACCACGTCGGTGGTCGATAACGCCGGCATCGTGCGCAAGGTCTACTTCCCGCTGGAGATCCTGCCCATCTCCGCCGT
>DASPZT010000238.1:0-11764 GCA_035636135.1 Candidatus Limnocylindria bacterium
ACCACCGCAAGGCGCAACTCGCTGCCCGCCATCTGCTCGGCCTTTCCTATGAGCGCGCCTTCTTCGGGCATGGGCCGCCGATCGAGCGCGACGCGTCTCGCGCGATCACACGCTTTGTGGGTGAACTCGCGTGACCCCCCCCGACCCCTCCCCTGCCCCTCCCCGAGGGGGAGGGGATTAGTCTGAGCTCAGGCCCCAGCCGTCGCCGTGAGCATCGCTTCGAACCACAACCCCCGTCGCAGCGCACGGAACTGGTCTCGGGCGCCGCGTATGTTCCCGTGCTGGGTCCCGGAGCGAATCCGGAGCCGATGCAGCACGACCGCGATGGGATAGGCTACCGAAGCCATCCGGTACAGACGCCGCAGCGACGGCTCGGTGCAGCTCGCAATATCGGTGAGTTCGAGCTGGTGGAACCCCGCGCCGGACGCGAAACCGAGGAACTCATCACTCGTGGCAATATCCGGAATCGCCCAGCCCGAGAGCCAGCTGTGGAGGAGGTCTTCGTCAGCGGGCGGGTAGGGACGGCGATGCCGCAGGTACTCAACGATTCCGAGCCTGCCACCGGCTCTCAGGACCCGACGCGCTTCGCGAAAAAATTGCTCCTTCTGGGCCGAGTGGCACACACTCTCGATCGCCCAGACGACATCAAAGCTGGAATTCGGAAAAGTCGTGCGCGTATAGTCCTGCTCAGCAAAGACCACGACGTCCGATACGCCTTCTTGCGCGGCGAAGCGGCGGGCCCGCTCCACCTGGCTGTGGACCGGCGTAATACCCACGACCTCAACATGCAGGGTCTTGGCCAGCCAGATTGCGCTTCCACCGACCCCGCACCCCGCATCGAGGACTCGTTGCCCAGGCTGGATGCCAATGGCGTCCGCGAGCACCTGGTTCATCCGGATGAGGGAGTGGGCGTGGCCTCGCGTCTGGGCGTCCCAGTAGCCGAAGTGAACCGCGTAGTTGCTGGGGTCAAGCCAGAGCATTCGGTACTCCAGCCACGTCTCGTCGTAATAGGCTGAGACTGAGCGTAACCCCGCCTGCATGGCGCTATTGTTTCGTGTTCCATGATTACCCGTCGCTCCAAACGGGTATCAGACAGGCAATGGCGCCCGTGCGGCTGCTGATCGTTTCCCCCAGTCCGCTTGCTCGGAGCGGCCTCGAAACCCTGATCTGGCCGATGCCGGAGACGACGGTGGTCGGATCAGGACCGTTGAGCGAGGCGGCGTCGCTCGCCGGCCAGCTGCAGCCCGACGTGGTGGTGGTGGACGCCGGCCACGGCGATCCCGCCGACCTGGAGCCGATCCGCGATCTGGCGCTGGCGCAGCCCGGACTTCCGATTGTCGTGCTGGCGCTGGAGACGGCCGACCAGGTGGCGACGCTGCACCTGGGTGCCGCGGCCCTGCTGCCCTCCAGCATCGACGCCGAATCCCTCCGGGCGGCAATCCTGGCGGCGGCGCGCGGATTGATCACCATCGCTCGCCCGGATCTGGCGGCGCTGCTCCCCCAAGAAGCCGACGCACGGGCCGCGGCCAGCACCATGATCGAGGCTCCCACCCGAAGGGAGCTCGAAGTGCTGCAGCTGCTGGCCCAGGGCCTGACCAACCGCCAGATGGCGGAGCGGCTGGGCGTGAGCGAGCACACGGTCAAGTTCCACGTCACCGCGCTGCTGGGCAAATTCGATGCGCGGACCCGCGCCGAAGCGGTCGCTCGAGCCATCCGGCTGGGCCTGCTCCCGGTATGACCCCCTCCCTGACCCTCACCATCAGGGGGGAAAAGCCAAACGGGTAGGTTCGGACCTCCCCCTCCGCCTGATGTGCTGCCGGCGTTTCGCGCTTAGCCTGTGAATGACGAACCCACCGACCCATCAAGGAGACTGAGTTTCATGGCAGCGTCACTGAAAGACTTTTCCACCGAACTGGCCAGCGCCGTCGACCGAGCCAGCCAGAGCGTCGTGCGGATCAACGCCCGTCGCGGACGCGCTGGAAGCGGCATCGTTTGGGGCGACAACCTGATCGTCACCGCGGACCACGTGGTCGAGAACGATGACGAGATCCAGGTTACCGCTGGAGAGAAGACCGTCAAGGCGACCGTGGTAGGCCGCGATCCGGGCAGCGATCTGGCCGTGCTGCGGGCCGAGGGGCTCTCCGCGCCGGCGTTTCCACGCGGCTCCTCGGCCGACCTGAAGATTGGAAATCTGGTGCTGGCGATCGGCCGGCCCAATGGGCTGCAGGCCACCATGGGGATGGTCAGCTCGCTGGGCTCGGCGTGGCGCAACTGGCGAGGCGGCGACCTGGACCGGGTCATCCAGTCGGACACCACTCTCTACCCGGGATTCAGCGGTGGCCCGCTGGTCGACGCAGAGGGGCGCGTGGTGGGCTTGAACAGCTGGCACTATGGGCGCGGCATCAGCGTGTCCATCCCGATCGAGGCGGCGACCCGGATCGTCGACAGCCTGAAGACGCACGGCCGGATCAAGCGGCCGTACCTGGGCATCGGCACCCAGCCGGTGCGGCTGGCCGAGGCGGTCCAGGCGAAGGTCAACCAGGAGGGCGGCCTGCTGGTTCTCAGCGTCGAGGGGGACAGCGCGGCGGCCAAAGGCGGCGTTCTCCAGGGCGACATCATCGTGGCCCTGGCCGACAAGCCGACCCCGCACCTGAATGAGCTCTTCAATGCGCTCCGGCAGCTGGAAGTTGGGTCCACCCAGACCCTCCGCATCGTGCGCGCCGGCGAGACGCGCGACCTCAAAGTCACGGTCGGCGAGCGCGGCACGAGCTAGAAGAGCGTCGTCAGGAAACGGCGCAGGAGCTTGATCCCGCCGGGCTCGGTGTAGGGATGGATCAGGGCGGCGACCTGGTCGTGCCCGAGCGCGACCAGGTCATCGACTGTGCGGCCCTCGCGGGGAATGGGCCGGCCGATGGCCACGTTGAGCGTCTTGCCCAACCAGACATCTTTGGTCCCCGATAACCCAACCGGGACGACGGGCACGTGGTTGTCGATGGCGAAGTGGGCGAACCCCTTCTTGAAGGGCAGCACCTCGCCCTCCCGCGGGCCATATTGCGCCTCCGGGTAGAGGGCGACGACGCCCCCGCGCTGCAAGCACCGGTCGACGTGCTGGAAGAGGTTCTGGTCAGCGCGGCGCTGTTTGTCGACGGGGATGAAACCGCCCACCTGCCGGACCACCCACCACTGGAACCTTCGGGTCACTAGCACCGTGGTGTCTCCCAGGAAGTGCACGCGCGGCTCCGCCGGAAAGACCATCAGGAGGGTGAACGAGTCCAGCCAGTTGAGGTGGTTGGCGATCAGGACGAAATTCCTATCGGTCGGGATCTGCTCTCGGCCGGTCACCTCAAAGCGGAACAGCAGGTGCATCACCGGGGTCAGGACGACCCGCGCCAGCCGATACATCGGCGTCGCCTGGCGCTGGACCGGGAGCAGGTCGGCAGGCGGCTGCCGAATGGCGGCGGCCATGGCGCGGCCAGCATAGCAGTGCCGGCCAGCAATACCCGGCTTCCGGCCCCGTCTATAGGGTGTGATCTACTGGCTGATCAAGCACTACTTCCCCGGCCAGTACCTCCTGATCGTGATGGTGATGGGGGCTGTCGGGTTCGTCTTCCGAGAGATCCTCTGGGAAATCGTCGGCCACGCCTGGCTCTTTCTGCAGCGGCTGCTGAAGCTGGGTCCGGACGAGTCCTCCCAATCTGCCGCCTCGGCAGCTCCGGCGGTGGCGCGAAACTCCGTCGCGGCCGGGCTGCTGGGCATCCGGCAGCACGATCCGACGTTCGACGCCGGCGCGTTCCTGCAGCAGGTTCAGCAGGTCTGTGCCGCAGTCAAGCAGGCATGGGTGGACCGAACCCTGGAGGCCTGCCGCGGGGTGATGACCGACCCGTGCTGGCAGCGGCAGAAGGGCGAGATGGACCGCGGCATCATCGACGGCTGGCGGGGACTGGCATCCGCGATCAGCTTCACCGACGGCCAGGTCATGCTGGCCGCCACCGATGGGGAGGCTGATCGGATCGTGGTCCGCCTCCAGATCACGAGCGCACGCGGCACCGGAAAGCTCGTCCGCGGCCGGCGCATCGGCGGGTGGGCGGAGGACTGGACTTTCGTCCGACCGATCACGCTCGGGCTCCCGCCTGGGACCAAGATCCCGCTATCCGTGCGGCGTGGCGCATGGCAACTGGAGCGGATGGATCACGTGGCGATCCACATGGAGAAAGCGCAGCCTGCGGCCTGACGCCCCGGCCACTCCTGACGACGCTGCCGGATGGGCCATCTTGCTGATGTTCGTGATTCTCGTGGTTGGCACGCGTCTGTTCGGCGTCTTCCTCTGGAATTTCATGGGGAGCCTGCCGTCAGTCCTCAAGATGGGATTCGGAGTCCTCTTGTCGGCGGCTCGTCCGGAGCCGCGAACGGAGGGCCGCCAACGCGAGGGTCCGCCCATCGATCCAGTCGCCGCCGGACTGCAGGCCATCACGGATCGGGATCCCGCGTTCACGGCTGCGCCCTTTTTGGACTGGACCAGGCAGGTTTCGGCGCTACTCGTGAGAGCCTGGGCCGATCGTGATCTGCAGCCCTGCCGGCAGGTCCTGACCGAGGACTGCTATCAGTTCGAAGAGGACCACATCGGCCGCCAGCGGGGTGAAGGGTGGCGGGTCTCCGCCGGGTCCGTCACCGCTGGGGAACGCCTGATCGTGGCGGCTGGCACCGATGACGACGGCGACTGGATCACGGTTCGGATCCACCTGACGTGCCCGGGCGAGGCCGCCAGAGTCGTGCGTGGGCGGCACGTCGCCGAATGGATTGAGGACTGGCGGTTCCGCCGTCGGGTGGTCCTGGCGCCCGAAGAGAGTGGGATCATCGTTCGCGTGCTGAGCCGGGGCGACTGGAACCTTGACCGCGCGGACCATGTCGAGGTCCACTCCGAACGTGCCGCCTAGGACGGCACCCTGTTAGTCGAGGTGCTTCTGCGCCACCAGCGTGAGGAACGGTGGGAAGCTCGAGGAAAGCGCCACCTCTTCGAAAACCGCCCGCGCCTGCGCAAACCGGCTCTTCGACCATCCGGCATCCCCGAGCCGCTCGCGAATTTTGGCCATCTCATCGTCGGCGATCTGGCGCACGAGGTCTGCGCTGACCGTCTGCCCATCGCTCAGCCGGGCCGAGTGCCGGGCCCACTGCCAGACCTGCGAGCGCGAAATCTCGGCGGTCGCGACGTCTTCCATCAAATTGTTGATGGCCGCCGCCCCCACGCCGCGCAGCCACGACTCGATGTACTGGATGCCTACGCTCACATTCATCCGCAGCCCAATCTCGGTGATCGTCCCGCCAGGGACGCGGACATCGAGGAGTTGGGGAGCGGCGACAGAAACCTCTGGCCGCTGGCGCTCCAGCTGGTTCGGTCGATCACCCAGCACCCGATCGAAGGCGTCCGTTGCGGTTGAGACCAGATCGGGATGGGCCACCCAGGTGCCGTCGAAGCCGTCACCGGCCTCGCGGTCCTTGTCCTCCTTGACCTTGGCCAGTGCGACCCGCGTTACCTCAGGGTCACGCCGGGAGGGAATGAAGGCCGCCATGCCGCCCATGGCGTGCGCGCCGCGCCGATGACACGTCTTCACCAGGAGCTCCGTGTAGGCGCGCATGAACGGGACCGTCATCGTCACCTGGACGCGGTCCGGCAGCACGAAATCGGGCCGGTTCCGGAACTTCTTGATGATGCTGAAGATGTAGTCCCAGCGCCCGGCGTTCAGGCCGCTCGAGTGGTCGCGCAGCTCGTACAGGATCGCCTCCATCTCGAACGCGGCCAGGACGGTTTCGATCAAGACCGTGGCCCGGATGGTGCCGCGTGGGAGACCGAGCTCGTCCTGCGCGAAATTGAAGACCTCGTTCCAGAGGCGCGCCTCGAGATGGCTCTCCAGCTTGGGGAGATAAAAGTAGGGCCCAGTCCCCTTGTTCAGCAAACGCTCCGCGTTGTGGAAGAAATAGAGGCCGAAATCGAGGAGGCTGCCGGACACCGGCTGGCCGCCCACCTCGACATGCCGCTCGTCCAAGTGCCACCCCCGCGGCCGGACCACGAGCGTGGCCACCCGGTCGGTCAGCCGGTATTCCTTGCCCTCCGGGCTGGTGAACCCGATGCGGCGTTCGATGGCGTCGATCAGGTTGACCTGCCCTTCCACCAGATTTGACCAGGTGGGCGCATTCGCATCCTCGAAGTCGGCCATGAACACGCGCGCCCCGGAATTCAGCGCGTTGATCAACATCTTGCGATCGGTCGGACCGGTGATCTCGACCCGCCGGTCCTGGAGGTCTTTGGGCGCCCTGGCCACCGTCCACTCCGAGTCGCGCCCGGCGCTCGGGGAGACGAACTGCGGCACTTCTCCGGCATCGAGCCGCTGCTGGCGTTGGTCGCGCAAGGCCAGCAGCTCCAGCCTGCGAGCACCGAACTCCCGCTGCAGTCGCGCCACGAATTCCAGTGCCCGCGGCGTGAGCACCTCCTCGGCGCGGTCCTGGATGGGGCCCTTGAGCGCAACCTGCGTCGTGGTGGCCATGGTCGCTCCCTACCTTGGCACTTGGAGGGTGGCGGTGGTACCGGTGGAGGGGTGGCTCTGGATCTGGATCCGCCCGCCATGCGCCGCCAGCACCTCGCGGACCAGGTACAGGCCGATGCCCAGGCCGACCAGGTGGCGGTTGGTGTCCGTCTCGATGGGGGTGAACCGCTGGAACAGCAAGGGCTGCAGACTCTCCTCGATGCCGAAGCCATCGTCGCGTACCGTGACCACGAAGGCATCCGGCAGCTCCACCAGCGCCACGTCAACCCGGCCGGGCGTCCCCCGGAAGCGGGCGGCATTGTCCAACACTTCGTGGAACGCGGTGCGAAGCCAGAACGCGTTGCCCCGGGTGGATGCCTCAGGGACGTTGAGCTCGATCTCGATCGCCAGATCCGGGTAGTGTCGCTCGGCTTCGGCCACCAGCTCCACCAGGAGCGCGGTCAGGTCCACCGGCTCATCCCGAGGGGCTGTGCGGATCTCATCCAGGCGTGCCACCTGGCCGAGGCCGGTGAGCAGGCGAGTGAGCTGCCGGCCCTTTTCGTAGATGCGCAGGCCGGCCAGCCGCTGGTGCTCTTCGGTGAGGCCACCCTGGGAGAGCAGGGACGCGTAGCCGTTGATGACCCCCAGCGGCGTGCGCAGCTCGTGGGAAGCCAGGTTGAGGAAGTCTGTCTTCACCTGGTTGATCTCGCGGAGCTCGTCCACCTCGACGTCGTGGCCCACCTCCACCAGGCCGGCCAGCACGTAGACCAGCCCGCTGCCGCGGAGCGGACGCAGGAACCAGCGCCACGTCCGGTCCCTATGTTGTAGGCGGCCCTCCAGGTGGCGGGCGGTGGCGGTGACCTCCCGGTAGTGAGTGGGATCGGCTAGCGGATGGTTCTCGGGCAGCACCTGGACGACGCGGCCGCCGAGCAAGGCCTCCGGGACCACCTCCAGGGCGCTGGCCATGGCCGGGTTGGCCGCCATGATCCGGAGGTCGAAAGGGTGGACCAGGGCGAGCCCGACGGGGATGGCCGCAATCAGGTCGGCGACCACCCGCGGGTCCTGCAATTCGATCTCGAGCGAGGCCTCGACCAGGCTGGGGCGCACGTCCCGCATTCTCTCCACCTACAACGGGCTATACCGAACATTCGGTACGACTTGAGTGTAGAGCCTCGGCTTAGCGGCGAGCGCGCCCGCTGCGGCGGTCACCGCGGACGATCAGGTGAGCCGCCGACTTCTTATAGATAAAGCCGCCGGCGATGGCGTCCTTGATCTGCGCCCAGAACGGCTCCCGGATCCAGCTCCGGTCCACGACAATCTCGATGCCCATCATGGTCAGCCACTCGCTGGTCAGGTTGGCGTGCGTGTCCGGGCGCTGGGCCTCGCGAACAAGTTCCAGGGTAAGGAGGGGCATCAGCCACTCGGTCGGGACCCGGACCTGGGCGCGCGGAGCCTCATCGGCCGGAACGTTATCAACGGCGGCCACACAAGGGAAACCGCGCCGACGGCCGCTTCTTGCTTACCCGATCGGCGCTGGACAGCGTTCGGTAACCGGTGTAGACTGGAAACCGGTTAGCGGAAGGAGTGGCCAACATGGAGAGAATGCCATGGGTGCGCTGGTCATGATCATCGTCGTGGGAGCTGGGTCGGTAGCGGTCTGCGTGCTGGCCGTCCGCATTGGCCGTCGCCCGGACCCGTCCCTTCAAGAGCTTCTGCCTCTCTATCGATTGTTCGGCTTGCCCCAGTCTGGCCAGCCCGCCGATTGGCCGGGCAGTCAGTTGCGGGCCAACCGCGACGAGGTGCGCAACATCGCGAACTACCGGATTGGTTCGCGGCACCGGGCTTGATGCGGCGAACGCTGCTGGCCGCTGCCCCCATCGCGGTGGCAGTCGGCGTTTTCGGCGTGTCCTTCGGCGTCCTCGCTCGGCAAGTGCAAATCCCCGGCTGGGCGGCCGTCCTGATGTCGGCCCTGGTGTTCGCCGGTTCGGCCCAGTTCGCGGCCGTCGCCATCCTGGCAGCGGGTGGGGGAGTGGTGGCGGCCATCCTGGCGGGCGCCCTGCTCAACCTTCGGTACCTCGCCGTGGGTGCCGCTGTGGCGCCGGTGCTTCCCGGCGGGCCGCTCCGGCGCGTGCTGCTCGGCCAGCTGGTGGTCGACGAAAGCTACGTTCTTGGTGTGGCCGCCGGTGAGGCTGGCCGACCCGATACCCGAACCGTCCTGACGACCGGAGCTCTCCTCTACGGGTGCTGGGTTCTGGGGACCATCGTGGGGGTCCTGCTCGGACCGCTCTTCGGCGATCCCAAGCGCCTCGGCCTGGACGCGGCCTTTCCGGCCCTGTTCGTGGCCCTCCTGTGGCCCATGCTGACCACCCGGCGCGCAATCCGGGCTGCGGTGGCTGGGGGAGCGGCGGGCCTGATCCTGGCACCCTTCACCCCGCCCGGCGTCCCGCTGGCCGTGGCGGCGGTTGTTGGTCTGCTGGTGTCGCAGTGACCTGGCTGCTGATCGGCGGATTAGCGCTGGCCACGTTTGCACTGCGCGGCACTGGGCCCATCCTGCCGCGGATTCCGGAGGCTCTCACCCAGCGCACCACTGGCCTGGCGCCGGCCCTGCTGGCCGCCCTGGTCATGACCCAGCTGGTGAGCGGCGGCTGGCATCTCGACGTCAAGGCGGCGGCAGCGGCCCTGGCCGCTGTGCTGGCCGCCCTGCGGGCGCCTCTGCTGGCCTCGGTCATCGCGGGCGCCGCGGTGGCGGCTGGGCTTCGCCTCCTCCTCCACGCCGCCTAAAGGAGCTGGAGGGCCAGCCCGGTCGCTTGACAGCCCGGGAGGGCTTCGGCATCATGTAGCGGACTTCTTGAGGCGATCGTCCTACCCTACGTCTGGCTACAGCCTCGGATCGCGTCGCACCCGCGAGTCGCGACGGTTGCTGGCGCCCCGGCGTCGGCACCCGCTGGCCAAGCTGCTGCTGGTGGTCGCGGGATTCCTCGTTCTCGGCACCAGCGCCCTGGCGTCGACCGGCACTCATAAGACCGGGCGTGCCCTCACGCCGGCGGTCGCCGCCAGACCGAGCTCCAAGGCGAGAACCGCGGTGCCGGGGACCAGCCCCAGGGCAATTCCCAAAACGCCAGCGGTCAAGCCGCACCCCTTTTCGGGGAGCTGGCTGGCCGCCCATCCTTTCACCGGAGGGCCGGTCATCAACGGCCAGCACGCCATCGTGGTCGACGTCGAAGCCGGGCAAATCCTGTACGCGCTGGACCCGCATGCCCGCGTGGCGGACGCCTCGCTGACCAAGATGATGACCGCCATGGTCGCGCTGGACCTGGCGGCGCCCGACCAGGTGCTCACCGTGCCGGCGGCCGCCACCCAGGTGATCCCGGACCACATGGGCCTGTCGGCGGGCGAGCAGCTCACTGTGCGCGAGCTGCTAGATGGGATGCTGCTGGACTCCGGCAACGACGCCGCCGAGACGCTGGCGCAGACGCCGGTGCCACGCGACCAGTTCCTGGATCGGATGAACCGCAAGGCGCAGGCGATGCACCTCCGCGATACCCACTTCATGAACCCGAGCGGTCTGGACGAGCCGAACCACTACAGCTCCGCCTACGACCTGGCCGTGATCACCGCCACGCTGCTGCTCGACTATCCCGACTTGCGCAGCATCGTGGGTACCCGGCAGGTCACCCTGGCCGCCACCTCGACCCACAAATGGTTCAAGCCGACCAGTCTCAACCGGCTGCTCTCAACCTATCCGGGCGCCATCGGCGTCAAGCCCGGCTACACCGACAACGCCGGGTACTGCCTGGCGGCGGCTGCCACTCGGGGTGGGCATACCGTCATCGTCGTAGTGCTGGGGAGCACCCAGCATTTCAGCGATGCGACCACGCTGCTCGACTTCGCCTTCCGGCACCTGGTTTCGTAGACTCACACGCGTGGAGCACCTCCTGCAGCTCGCCGTCCCCTGGTGGGAGCTCATCGTGCGAGCCATCGCGATCTATGTCGCCTTCCTGATCGGGCTGCGGCTCTTCGGCAAACGGGAGGTGGGCCAGTTCACCATGTTCGACCTGGTGCTGATCCTGCTGGTGGCCAACGCCCTCCAGCCGGCCATCACCGGGCCGGACAGCTCGGTGCTGGGCGGGGTGATCATCATCGCCACGCTGCTCCTCTTCAACCGTGGCCTGGCCTGGGTCCGGAATCGCATCCCGGTCGTCGACCGCCTGGTCTCGGGTCAGCCAACCGTGCTGGGCCGGAATGGGGAATGGTTCCCGAAGGCCCTGCAGGAGGAGGGCCTCAGTGTCCAGGACGTCGAAATGGCCCTCCGGGAGCATGGGGTGGACAAGGTGAGCGAGGTGCGGGAGTGCGTCCTGGAGGAGGACGGCAGTATCAGCGTGGTGCCCAAGGTGGGCACCGGCCTGCACCGGCGCCGGCGCGTGCGAATTGTCCGCTCTCGCTAAGAAAGCATGCCGGAGCGCGACCGTCGCGGAAGGGCCTGGAAGGCGGGGCCCTTTGGTGTTCTCCGGGTAGCCCGATTCGCGCCGATGTGGGACTTTGTCCCACCCGCATGGGTCACCCGCCTGTTGATGGTATCATCGCACCCCTAAAAGGCACCATTGTAATCATGGGACATTGACATAGAGAGAATGTCCCTCTAGTCTGAGGCCACAGGCACTGCTGCCAGGCCTGAGTAGTCGCTGAGATTCGTCCTTGGATAACTTAGGGGATCGAGTCGTCGAAGTAGGAAACCGAATTGGCGAGGTTGCGGTCAGGCCGCCAGCGGTCGGCGCTGAGTCGCGCCTGGAGTCGGTCGCGGCCAGCGAAAACCCGTCACCGTACGCCGCCCCCCTTCTGGGCGCTCTGGAGGAAACGGCCGCCGACCTGGGCTGGGTCGGGTGGGCGGACAGCGTCGCCAGCGCTGTGCTGGTGCGATCAGATGGCTGTCCCGTCGACCCGGCCGGCATCGGGGAGTTCCCGCGGCCGCCGGAGGAGCCGTTCGTTCTAGGGGAGGAGTCTGCCGGCCATGATTGGGCGCTATGGTGCCGCTCTCGGGGGATCCTCTCCTGCGTCGTCGTCCCACTGCTGGCCGGCGGCCGGCCGGTAGGGACGGCCGGACTCGCCAGCAGCGCCAGGGGGACGCTGGGTGCCGATGACCTGCGTCGCCTGCGGCTGGTCTCGTATCTCTTGAGCGCGTTGCGGGACTACGAGGGCCGTCTGGCCGGCGTGCAAGGGCTGTTCGACGAGATCAACCGGGCCCTCGA
>DASPZT010000239.1:0-15778 GCA_035636135.1 Candidatus Limnocylindria bacterium
CCGGTCGAGCGCGATGTCCTGGATGGCTGTCCCCGCTTCGAGTCCCATGTACGCCAGGGCTCGGGTGTCGCCCTCACCGGCGGGGGTCGGAACACGCCCGGTCACCGGGACCGACTGGCCGGGGTTGGTGCCCCAGGTGACGTACGGCTCCAGCTGGGCGGCGTCAATGCGGACCTCACGATCGAACCTGGCGTCGGGATCCGTCGGCAGCCGGCGCCAGTCGTCCAGGGCCTCTTCCCAGGCGCGACCGGTGGGCGCGAAGGGCCGCCCCTCGAGATAACCAAAAGTCACGTCATCGGGCGCGATCATCCCCGCCCGGGCGCCCGCCTCGATGCTCATGTTGCAGACGGTCATCCGTCCGGCCATGCCGAGGCCGCGGATGGTCGAGCCCCGGTACTCGATGATGTGGCCCTGTCCGCCGGCCACGCCGATGCGGGCGATGATGCCCAGCACGACATCTTTGGCCGTCACGCCGCGGGGCAGGTCGCCCTCGACGGTGACGGACATCTGCTTGGGCGGCCGCTGCCGCATCGTCTGGGTGGCGAGGACGTGCTCGACCTCCGACGTCCCCACGCCGAACGCGATGGCGCCCAGCGCGCCGTGGGTGGACGTGTGCGAGTCGCCGCAGACAATGAACAATCCGGGCTGCGTAAGGCCCAGCTCGGGGCCGATGATGTGGACGATCCCCTGGCGGGCGTTGCCCATGCCGTAGAGCTGGATGCCCTCGTGCCGGCAGTTGTCTTCGAGCGCCTCCATCTGCCGCTGCGCGATCGGGTCGGCGGCGGTCCGACCGCCCTGGGTGGGCACATCGTGGTCCATTGTGGCCAGCGTCAGGTCCGGCCGGCGCACCCGACGGCCGGCCAGGCGCAGGCTCTCGAAAGCCTGAGGAGAGGTCACCTCGTGGACCAGGTGCAGGTCGACGTAGAGCAGGTCCGGCTCGCCCGCTGCCGCCGCCACGACATGGCGCTGCCAGACCTTGGTCGCCAGGGTTTGCCCCATCTCCGGTAGGTCTTATGGTACGGAGGGGAAGGGCTCACCCGGCGGCCACGAACCCACGGGAGTCAGGGGTGCGCCGGCCAGCCGGGCCAGGGCGGTGGCGGCGGGCGCCGGTGCATCGCGGGCGGCCCGGACCAGGTCGGCAATGACCGCGCTGGCGGCGGCCTCGGGGCCCGCCCCCGCCCCCTGAAAGAAGAGGGGCCCGGCGGCTTTGGCGTCTACCCGAATGCCGTTCAGGGCGCCGCCCACCCGGGACAGGGGCTCGGCGGTGGGCAGGCTCCGCGGACGGACGTCGGCCTCGATTCCGGAGGCCACCGCCCGGGCGGCGGCAATCAGCTTGATGACCCGCCCCCGCCCCCGGGCCGCGGTCAGCTCCTGCGACGTAATGCCTCGGATGCCCACCCGGGGGATGGCGGCCACGTCGACGCGCCGGTGAAACGCCAGCATGACCAGGATGGCGAGCTTGGCCGCCGGGTCGTGGGCATCGACGTCGGCCGACGGATCGGCCTCGGCCAGTCCGGCGGCCTGGGCCTCGGCCAGCGCCGCCCCAAACTCCCGGCCGCCCGCCATCGCCTCCAGCAGCACGTTGGTGGTGCCGTTGAGGATGCCGCTGATCCCGGTGATGGTGTCCGCCGCCAGGTCGTCGGCGAGCGTTTCGACGATCGGGATGGCGCTGGCCACGGAGGCCTCGAACCGAAGCCGGCCCAGCCGAGCCAGCGCCGGGCCGTGGGCGGCGATCACCTGCTTGTTGGCGGTGATCACCTGCAGACCGCGCGACAGTCCTCTCTCCAAAAACGAACGGGCCGGTTCCAGCCCACCGGCGACCTCGATCAGGGCGTCCAGCGACTTGTCAGCCAGCAGCGCGTCGGCCGAAACCAGGGGCGCGGGTGCGGTTCGGCCCTGGGGATGCGCCACCGCGATCCCGACCAGCATTACCGGCCGGCTGGCCGCCTCGGAGATGGAGGGGCCCTCCGTCAGCCGCCGAGCCACCGCTCGCCCCACGTGCCCGAGGCCGATCAGGCCAACCCGAAACTTCGCCGGCATTACAGCCGATCGAGGATTGCCTGGGTCATAGCTACCGTCTTGAGCGCAGGGACACCGGGCCGGGCCAGGTCGGCGGTGCGCAGGCCGTCGGCGAGCGCCTTCGAAACGGCGCGCTCGATCGTGCCGGCCGCCGCTTCGGCATTGAGGGACCAGCGCAGCAGCAGCGCCACGCTGAGGATGGCGCCGATGGGATTGGCAATTCCCCGTCCAGCGATGTCGGGCGCCGAGCCGTGAATCGGCTCGTAGAGGCCAAGCGTGCCGGCACCCAAGCTGGCCGAGGGCAGCATCCCCAGCGACCCGACCAGCATGGAGGCCTCGTCTGTGAGCACGTCGCCAAAGAGGTTCTCGGTGACGATGACGTCGAACTCGACCGGCCGCCGGATGAGGGCCATGGCGAAGGCGTCGACCAGCATGTGGGTGACGCGCACCTCCGGGTAGCGCAACGCCATCCGATTGACGACGTCCCGCCACAGGCGAGAGGTCTCCAGCACGTTCGCCTTATCGACCGAACAGAGCTTCCGTCGGCGGGTCATGGCCAGGGCGAAGGCGCGTTCGGCGATGCGCTCGATCTCGGCCGCCGAGTAGCGCATGGTGTCGACCGCGGCCTCGCCGCGCGCCGACGTGTAGCGCCGCTTGGGCCGGCTGAAGTAGAGCCCACCGGTCAGTTCCCGGACCACGATGAGATCGACGCCGGTGACCACCTCAGGTCGGAGGGTGGAGCTGTCGACCAGGGCGGGGTCGACCCGCACGGGGCGCAGGTTGGCGTACAGGCTGAGCGCCTTGCGCAAGCCGAGGATCGCCTCGCCCGGCCGGGCCTTCGCCGAGGCAGTGGCGTCATCCCAGCGCGGGCCACCTACCGCTCCGAACAGGATGGCGGCGGCCCGCTTGCATCGCTGCACCGTCTCGGGCCGGATCGCCACTCCGTAGGCGTCGATGGCGGCGCCGCCCACCACGTCCGGGGTCAACTCGATGGGGATCTGATGCGTGCGGGCCACCGCCTCCAGCACCTGGACGGCGGCCGCGGTCACCTCCACCCCGATCCCGTCCCCGGGAAGGACCACGACCTGCTGTGTTCGACTCAACCCGTACAATCTCCCGCTATGAGCCCGCTGCGTGCCTCGACGCTTGGCGTGGTCGGCGCCGGCGTGATGGCGGAGGCCATGATCGCCGGAGTGCTGGAGCGAAAGCTCCTCGCGCCATCCGCCATCATAGCCAGCCATCCGCGGGCGGATCGGCGCGAGGCCCTCAAGCAGAAGTATGGGATCGAGGTCACCGAGCGCAACACGGAGGCGGCCGCGCGGGGCGACATCGTGATGCTCGGCATCAAGCCCCAGGTCCTGACTCGAGTGCTGGACGAGCTGCGGCCCTCCCTGGAGCAGGGCAAACTGGTGATCTCGATCATCGCCGGCGGCGCCACCGCGGCATTGCGAAAAGGGCTGGACCACGCGGCCATCGTGCGGGCCATGCCGAACACGCCGGCCCAGATCGGGCACGGGGTCACCGTCTGGTACGCCACGCCAGAGACTACGCCGGCCCAGCGGGAACAGGCCCAAGCGCTGCTGGGCGCGCTCGGCCACGAGCAGCAGGTGGAGGACGAACGTTTCGTGGCCATGGCCACCGCGGTCAGCGGCACGGGTCCGACCTACGTCTTCCTGGTGATGGAGGCCCTGATCGATACCGCGGTCCACCTGGGGTTCCCACGCCACGTGGCCCATGACCTGGTCCTGGAGACGCTGAAGGGATCGGTCGCCTTCGCCGAGCGCTCGGGCAAGCACCCCGCCCAGCTGCGCGACATGGTGACCTCGCCGGGCGGGACCTCGGCCGCGGCGCTGCACGAGCTCGAGCGCGGACGGCTCCGGACGGTGATGGCCGACGCGGTCTGGGCCGCCTACCGGCGCACCATCTCCCTGTCGCAGAGCCTCAGCGCCGGCAAGGATCCCGAGCCGATGGCGCCCCGCGGGACCGACTGAAGCCACTCAGCCAGCGAGCGCTGAACCGCGCCTTGCTGGAGCGCCAGTGGCTGCTGCGCCAGCGGAGCGCGCCGGTGGCGGACGCGATCGAGCACCTCTGCGGCATGCAAGCCCAGGTGCCCACTTCGCCATACGTCGGCCTGTGGGCACGCCTGGAGGGCTTCCGCCCCGAGGGCCTGGCTAAACTGATCTCGAACCGGCGGGCCGTCCGGATCGCCCTGATGCGCTCGACCATCCACCTGGTGAGCGCCCGCGATTGCCTTCGGCTCCGCCCCCTGTTCCAGGCCTTCCTGGAACGCGCCCTCTATGCCGGCACCCCGTTCGGGCGCGGGATCGAGGGCGTGGACGTGGCGGCGCTGGTGGAGGCCGCCCGGAAGGTGCTCGATGAGCGGCCTCGAACGCTTGCCGAGCTGGGGACGGTGCTGCACCAGCGCTGGCCCGATCGGGACCCCGCCTCGCTGGCGTACGCCGTCCGCCACCTGGTGCCGCTGGTCCAGGTTCCACCCCGGGGCGTCTGGGGGCGAAGCGGCGCCGCCCGGTGCGCAACCGCGGAAACCTGGCTCGGCCGGCCGGTGCAGGCCAAGCCGTCGCTGGAGAAGCTGATCCTTCGCTACCTGGCCGCATTCGGCCCGGCGACGGTCGCGGACGTCCAGGCCTGGTCCGGTCTGCGGGCGCTACGACCGATCGTCGAGCGACTGCGGCCGCAACTGCGCAGCCTGACGGATGCTGCCGGCCGCGAGCTGCTGGACGTGCCCGACGGGGCGCTGCCCGATCCCGGCACCCCGGCTCCGCCACGGTTCCTGCCCGAGTATGACAACCTGCTGCTGGCGCACGCCGACCGCACCCGCGTCGTGTCGGAGAAGCATCGCTCCGTCATCGGATTCCGGACGCTTCTGGTCGATGGCCTGGTCAGGGCGACGTGGACGGTTGCGCGCCAGCCGGCGGCGGCCACCCTGACCGTGGAGTGCTTGACGCCACTCCGAAAGGCCGAGCGCCCCGCGGTTGAGGATGAAGGGACTCGGCTCCTCGCGTTCCTGGCCCCGGACGCCAAAAAACACGAGATCCGGTTCGTGTAGCGAGGGCCACCCCCTCCCCGACCCTCCCCCTGAGGGGGAGGGAGAGGGGGGCTTTAGCTTGCCGGAGCCGCGGGGACCGCGGGGACTGGGGCTGAGACCGGCGCGGGCGCCTCCGCGTAGATCTTGAAGGCCTCCTCGCGCAGCTTCTGGTAGTAGTCGAGGCCGGTGCCGGCCGGGATCAGCTTGCCGATGATCACGTTCTCCTTGAGCCCGCGCAGCCGGTCGACCTTGCCCGAGATGGCGGCTTCGGTCAGGACCCGGGTGGTTTCCTGGAATGACGCGGCACTGAGCCAGCTGGCCGTGTTGAGGGCGGCCTTGATCAGGCCCAGCAGCACAGTTTGGGCGACCGACGGGTCACCACCTTCGGCCAGCACCCTGGCGTTGGCCTCCTCGTACTCCCACTGGGAGACGATCTCGCCGGGCAGCAGGTCGGTATCGCCGGCCGAGTCAATCCGAACCTTGCGCATCATCTGCCGAACGATAACCTCGATGTGCTTGTCGTTGATGTCGACACCCTGGGACCGGTACACCCGCTGGACCTCTTCCACCAGGTAGGTCTGGACGGCTTCACGGCCGAGCACGTGCAGCAGCTCCTGCGGGCTGATGGAGCCCTCCGTGATCTGCTGGCCGGCCTTGATCTTCTGGCCAGCCGTGACGTTGATGCGAGAGCCGTGCGGGATCGGATATTCCCGCGCCTCCTCGTCGGTCGACCGGATCACGATCTGGTTCTTCTCGATCCGGGCCACCCCGGTGGCGCGCGAGCGCAGCACCTGGTCCTGGCCGTCCTCGCCCGGCCCCTTGGCGATCTCCTGGCCTTCCTGGACCGCATCGCCGCTGGCGACCAGCGACTGCATCTTCCCGGTCAGGACGTAGGGCACGTCGTAGACGTCGCGCGACGTGACCTTGACCTTGCGCGTTCCCTCCCCGCGGATGACCTCGACTTCGCCGTCGATCTCCGAGATGATGGCCTTGCCCTTGGGGATGCGAGCTTCGAACAGCTCTTCGACCCGGGGCAGACCCTGGGTAATGTCCGTCCCGGCGACACCGCCGGTGTGGAACGTCCGCATGGTGAGCTGGGTCCCCGGCTCTCCGATGGACTGGGCGGCGATCACGCCCACCGCCTCCCCAATCTCCACCAGCTTGCCGGTCGCCAGGTTACGCCCGTAGCAGTGGCGGCACACGCCTTCTCGGGCCTGGCAGGTGAGGACGGACCGGACCTTGACCTGGTTGACGCCCGCCGCGATGATGGCGCGCGCCTGCACGTCGCTGATATCGCCGCCTTCTTTAACAAGAATTTCTTGGGTCTGTGGATGGCGGACCTCGGCGGCGGCGATCCGGCCGGCCACCCGCTCGAAGAGCGGCTCGGTCAGCGCCCGCTCTGCCGAGATGTCGGTCACCCAGATGCCGGCCGTGGTCTTGCAGTCTTCGATGCGCACGATGACGTCCTGCGCCACGTCCACCAACCGGCGGGTCAGGTACCCGGAGTCGGCGGTGCGCAGGGCGGTGTCCGCCAGACCCTTGCGGGCGCCGTGGGTGGAGATGAAGTACTCGAGCACGGTCAGCCCTTCGGAGAAGTTGGCCTTGATCGGCAGGTCGATGATCCGGCCGGTGGGGTCGGCCATCAGGCCGCGCATCCCGGCCAGCTGCCGGATCTGCTGCACGTTCCCGCGGGCGCCGGAGTTGGCCATCATGAACACCGGGTGGAGCTCGTCGAAGCTCTTCATGGTGGCCGCCGTGACCTCCTCGGTCGCCTGGGTCCAGAGGTCCACCGTCTGCGTATAGCGCTCGTCGTCGGTGATCAGGCCACGCCGGAACTGGAGGTCGATGTCCCCCAGCTTCTTTTCGGCCTTGCCGATGATCTGGGACTTCTCGGCCGGGGTCTTGATGTCCATGGCGGAGATGGTGACCCCCGCCTTGGTGGCGTAGGCGAAGCCCAGCCGCTTGATTTCGTTGGCGACCCGCGCCGTCTCCTCATTGCCGTACAGCCGGAAACACTCGGCCACGATCGACCGCAGGGTCTTCTTGTCGAAGACCCGGTTCTGGAACCGCATCGGCTCGCCCTGGCCCTCCATGGGCTGCTTGCCCAGCGGCAGGACCTGGTTGAACATGACCCGGCCCGCCGACGTCCTCACCAGGGCCCCATCGACCCGCACCCGGACCTCTTGCTGGATGTCGACGCGCTTGTTCTGGAGCGACAGCAACGCCTCATCCGCGGTGCCGAAGGTGGGCAGGTCCTGGTCCTTGATCTGGGGGGTGGGCTTGATCATGGTCAGGTAGTACGAGCCCAGCACGATGTCCTGGGTCGGGCTGATGACCGGGTGGCCATCGCTGGCCGACAGGATGTTGTTGGACGACATCATCAGGTTCTTGGCCTCCGCCACGGCACCGCTGAACAGGGGCACGTGGACCGCCATCTGGTCGCCGTCGAAGTCGGCGTTGAAGGCGGTGCAGACCAGGGGGTGAATCTGGATGGCCGAGCCCTCCACGAGCACGGGCATGAAGGCCTGGATGCCGAGTCGGTGCAGGGTGGGCGCCCGGTTCAGAAGCACAGGATGCTCCTTGATCACCTCGTCCAGGACGTCCCACACCTCGGGCCGCACCCGTTCCACCATCCGCTTGGCCGACTTGATGTTCTGCGTGTAGCCCTTGTTGACCAGCTCGCGCATGACGAACGGCTTGAACAGCTCGAGCGCCATCTTCTTGGGCAGACCGCACTCGTGCAGCCGCAGCTCCGGGCCGACCACGATGACGGAGCGGCCCGAGTAGTCCACGCGCTTGCCGAGCAGGTTCTGGCGGAACCGCCCCTGCTTGCCCTTCAGCATGTCGGAGAGGGACTTCAGCTTCCGGTTGCCGGTGCCGGTGATGGCCCGGCCGCGGCGGCCGTTGTCGATCAGCGCATCCACCGCTTCCTGCAGCATCCGCTTCTCGTTGCGCACGATGATCTCCGGCGCGCCCAGCTCCAGCAGCCGCTTCAGGCGGTTGTTGCGGTTGATGACGCGCCGGTACAGGTCGTTCAGATCAGACGTGGCAAACCGGCCGCCGTCCAGCTGCACCATGGGGCGCAGTTCGGGCGGAATGACCGGCAGCACGTCCAGGATCATCCAGGTCGGTGAGGCATTCGACTTGCGGAAGGCCTCCACCACCTTGAGCCGCTTGATGGCCTTCTGGCGCTTCTGCCCGGAGGAGGACTTGGACTCCTCCCGGAGCACGAGCGACTCCTGGACCAGGTCGATGCGGGCCAGCAGGTCCTTGATGGCCTGCGCTCCGATGCCGGCCTTGAAGACCTTGCCGAACTTCTCGGCAAAGTCTCGGTAGTCCTGGTCGCTCAGCAGCTGCTTGGGCTGGAGCGCCTCCAGCTGGGTCTTCGAGGATTCGATGTCGCCGGACAGCCCCTCGATGTCCTTCTTGAGCCGCTGGTCCAGGACCGCGACCTTTTCCTCGTGCGTTTCCCGCCACTTGGCGATCTCCGCGTCGGAGTGGGCCTTCAGCTCCTGCTGCTGCTTCTTGGTTGCCGCCTGGACCTTGTCGATCTTCTTCTCGACCTGCTTGGGCAGCTCGCGGGCCAGCTTGTCCTCGAACAGCGTGCCCTTGGGGATGATGACGTCTTCCTCGTCCCCTTCACCGATAGTGAAGTTGGTGGCGGCCTTCTTCCCCTTCTGGGCCTTGATCTTTTCGACCAGCTCCTTGGCCCGGGAGGTCATGGCGTCGGCGGTCTCGTCCAGCTCCTCATCGAGAGCCTTGACCTTGCCGCGCGTGTCCTCCTGCTTGGCCTTGACCTTCTGGTCGAGCTCTTCCTTCAGCTCCTTGACCTGGGCGTCGCGCTCCTCCTGGAGCTTGAGCACCCGGTCGTTGTGCTGCGGCGAGGTCTTGGAGAGGTACTCCTTGCGGGCGTCCTCGTCGATGTGGGTGACGATGTAGTTGGCAAAATAGAGAACCTTCTCCAGGTTGCGGGGGGACATGTCCAGCAGCAGGCCCATCCGGGACGGGATGCCCTTGAAGTACCAGACATGGCTGACCGGCGAGGCCAGCTTGATGTGGCCCATCCGCTCCCGGCGCACCTTGGAGCGGGTGACCTCCACCCCACACTTGTCGCAGATGATGCCCTTGTAGCGGTACCGCTTGTACTTCCCGCAGTGGCACTCCCAGTCCTTCTGGGGGCCGAAGATCTTTTCGCAGAACAGGCCATCCCGCTCTGGCTTGAGGGTGCGGTAGTTGATCGTCTCCGGCTTGGTAACTTCGCCGTGCGACCACGACAGAATGGTCTCCGGCGAGGCCAGGGAGAGCTTCAACGCGTCGAAATTTTCTAGCTTCAGCGTCATGAATTACCTCTTACGGAACCAGTGGATTCTGTGAGCGGGCGGCCGACCAATCGGATTCGTCGATCTCGTCGCGTTCCAGGTTGATGCCCAGGTCGAGCGGCATCTCGGAGATGTCGTCCTCACTGAGCAGCACCTGCTTCTGGCCGTCGGACTGGATCTCGACGCCGAGCGCCAGGCCTTCCAGCTCCTTGACGAGGACCCGGAAGGACTCGGGGATCCCGGCTTCCAGCGTGTTCTCGCCCTTGACGATGGCCTCGTAGGCCTTGACCCGGCCCACGATGTCGTCGGACTTGACGGTCAGGATCTCCTGCAGGATGTGGGAGGCGCCGTAGGCTTCCAGCGCCCAGACCTCCATCTCGCCGAAGCGCTGCCCGCCGAATTGGGCCTTGCCGCCCAGCGGCTGCTGGGTGACCAGCGAGTAGGGACCCGTCGAGCGGGCGTGGATCTTGTCTTCGACCAGGTGGGCCAGCTTCATCATGTAGATGTAACCGACCGTGACCGGGTGGTCGAACGGCTCGCCATGCCGCCCGTCGCGCAGCGTGTTCTTGCCCGACATCGGCAACCCGGCCTTGCCCAGCTGCTCCTCGATGAACTCTTCGGAGGCGCCGTCGAAGACTGGCGTGGCGACCTTCAGGCCCATCGCGTGCGCGGCCCAACCCAGGTGGGTCTCCAGGACCTGCCCCAGGTTCATCCGGCTGGGCACCCCGAGGGGGTTGAGGACGATCTCGACCGGCGTCCCATCCGGCATGTAGGGCATGTCCTCCACCGGCAGGATGCGGGCGATGACGCCCTTGTTCCCGTGGCGGCCGGCCATCTTGTCGCCCTGCGCGATCTTGCGCTTCTGGGCGACGTAGACCCGGACCAACTCGTTGACGCCCGGCGCCAGCTCGTCCTTGGTCTCGCGGCTGAAGATCTTGACGTCGACCACGATCCCGCGCTCACCGTGGGGCACGCGCAGGGAGGAGTCGCGGACCTCGCGGGCCTTCTCGCCGAAGATGGCACGCAACAGGCGTTCCTCGGCCGAGAGCTCGGACTCGCCCTTGGGGGTGATCTTGCCCACCAGGATGTCGCCCGGATGCACCTCGGCGCCGATGTAGATGATGCCGCGCTCGTCCAGGTTCTTCAGCGTCTCGTCGCTGACGTTCGGGATGTCGCGGGTGATCTCTTCGGGTCCCAGCTTGGTGTCGCGAGCCTCGATCTCGTACTCCTCAATGTGGATAGAGGTGTACTTGTCCTCGCGGACCACGGACTCCGAAATCAGGATGGCGTCCTCGTAGTTGTAGCCCTCCCAGGGCATGAACGCCACCAGGATGTTGCGGCCCAGCGCCAGCTCACCCTCCGAGGTGGCCGGCCCGTCGGCCAGCACCGTGCCGGCCTCGACGTGCGTGCCGGCTTCCACCAGCACCCGCTGGGAGAGGCAGGTACCCTGGTTGGAGCGGACGAACTTGTGGATCGAGTACCACTCCTCCGGGGTCCCGTCGTCGGGCTTGAAGAGCACGCCGAAGTCCTTCTTGGAACTCTCCGGGCCGCCGCCGGTTCCTGCCGGCGCCGGCGCCGCGCAGGACACCACGGTGCCGGCCTTGCGGGCGACGATCATCTCCCCGGAGTCCTTGGCCGCCGCCACCTCCATGCCGGTGCCGACGATGGGCGGTTCGGTGACCATCAAGGGCACCGCCTGGCGCTGCATGTTGGAACCCATCAACGCCCGGTTGGCGTCGTCGTGCTCCAGGAAGGGGATCAGCGCGGTAGCCACGCTCACGGTCTGCTTGGGCGATACGTCCATGTACTCGATCCGCTCCACCGGCGACACCAGGAAGTGGTTCTTGGTGCGGGCCGTGGTGCGCTCTTCCAGGAAGTTGCCGTCGGTGTCCACCGGGGCGTTGGCCTGGGCCACGATCCACTTGTCTTCCTCGTCCGCGGCCAGGAACTGGATCTCGGCGCTGACCCAGGGCTTGATCCGGATGTCACCGGCCCTGGCCTTGACCAGCTGGTCCGCCAGGTCGCGATCCAGCACCTGCCCCGCCTTGACCAGCTTGGCCTTGCGGTTGGCGGGATCCGTTACGTCCTCGGTCACCGTGCGGCCGACCAGCCGGTCGCGGTAGTCGCGCGTGGCGGGCATGGCGTTGTACACCCGCCGGAACGGGGTTTCGATGAAGCCGTACTCGTTGACCCGGGCGAACGTCGCCAGGGAGCCGATCAGCCCGATGTTCGGGCCTTCCGGCGTTTCGATGGGGCAGATCCGGCCGTAGTGCGAGTGGTGGACGTCCCGGACGTCGAAGCCGGCCCGCTCCCGCGAGAGACCGCCCGGGCCCAGGGCCGACAGGCGGCGCTTGTGGGTGAGCTCGGCCAGCGGGTTGGTCTGGTCCATGAACTGGGACAGCTGGCTGGACCCGAAGAACTCCTTGATGGCGGCTACCACCGGCCGGGCGTTGATCAGGCTGGCCGCGGTCACGGTGGCCGCGTCGGTGATGGTCATCCGTTCCTTGATGATCCGTTCCATCCGGATCAGGCCCATCCGGAACTGGTTCTGAAGCAGCTCGCCGACCGCCCGCACCCGGCGGTTGCCCAGGTGGTCGATGTCGTCCGGCTCCCCGCGCCCGTTGTTGAGTTCGATGAGCTTGCGGATGATGGCCAGGAAGTCGTCGTTGGACAGGGTGCGGACGTTCATGTCCGTGCCCAGGCCCAGCCGGCGGTTCAGCTTGAACCGGCCGACCTTGGACAGGTCGAATCGCCGGGCGTTGAAGAACAGGGCGCTCAGCAGGGAGCGGGCGTTCTCCACCGTTGGCGGGTCACCGGGCCGGATCTTCTTGTACATCTCGATCAGGGCGTCGTTGACGTCCGTCGAGACGTCCTTCTCCAGCGTGGACTCGATGAACCGATGCTCCGGGCTGTTGTCCACGTCGGCGAAGAGCCGCTTGATCTCGTCGTTGGAGCCGTAGCCGAGGGCGCGCACCAGGGTGGTCACCGGGATCTTCCGCTTGCGGTCGATCTTGACGGTGAGCACGTCCTTGCCCGAGGTCTCGATCTCCAGCCAGGCGCCCCGATTGGGAATCAGCTTGGCGGCGTACAGCATCCGGCCGGACGCCCGGTCCTCGGCCGAGGTGAAGTAGATGCCCGGCGACCGTACCAACTGGGAGACGACCACCCGCTCGGTGCCGTTGATGATGAAGGTGCCTTCCTCGGTCATGATCGGGAAGTCGCCCATGAACACCTCGGATTCCTTGATCTCGCCGGCGTTCTCGCCGGTCTTGATAGTCAGCCGGGTGTTGATCCGCAGGGGGGCCGCGTAGGTCATGTCGCGGTTGCGGCACTCTTCCTTGTCGAACTTGGGCAGCCCGAACTCGTAGTCCAGGAATTTCAGCTCGTAGTTCTTGGTCGTGTAGTCGGTGATGGGGTTGATCTCTTCGAAGAGCTCCCGCAGGCCCTCCCGCTTGAACCAGGCGAACGAGCGCAGCTGGGTATCGATCAGGTTGGCGACAGGGAGCATTTCCGGGATTCGGCCGTAGTTGATCCGACGACCGTTCACGGGCGGAGCCGGCGCTTGGACCATGAGACAGTGACTCCTTTAGATGAAGGGGAAGGTGGGCAAACCGGTAGTGCTGCAGGCGCGGAAAGGCCACCCAGCCAGCACGACCGCTAATCCTAGCACGGTGGTATACCCACCGTCAAGCACGCACAAACCTGCCTCGCGAAGCGCCAGCTTCGCGAAAACCCCGCAGCTCCCTGCGGGCGGCTACCGGTCAGGCGTCAAATCGAAGGAAATCAGACTAATCGGAGGGATATTACCACGGTCCCCCCAGGTGAGGATAGGGGTCCTTAGCCCGGATCCATCGATCGGACGACGCAGATTGGGATGCGGGGCGAGATGAGCGGAAGGAGGCGACGAGCACGCGAGGGGCGCGCACCCGTCGGTGCGTAACGGAGCGCGCACAGGAGACGACGCACCGATCGCCCGTCCCGCGCCCAAGATGCGAGTTCGACTCGGTGGATTCGGGCTTAAAGGGCCCCTACCAGCTCCTGGATCCGCTCGTCCGACAGGGGCACATCTTCCAGCTTCCCGGCGAAGTAGGCGTCGTAGGCGCCCAGGTCCAGCAGCCCGTGGCCGCTCAGGTTGAACAGGATGGTCGGGGACTCCCCCGCCTCCCGGGCCCGAACCGCCTCATCGATGACGGCCCGGACGGCGTGGGCGCTTTCCGGGGCGGGAATGGTGCCTTCCGCCCGGGCGAACTGGACCGCCGCCTCGAACACGGTCTTCTGGGGGTAGGCCACCGCCTCGATGATCCCGTGGTCAACCAGGCCGGAGACGAGGGGCGCCATCCCGTGGTAGCGGAGCCCGCCAGCGTGAATAGAGGCCGGCACGAACGTATGGCCCAGGGTGTGCATCTTGACCAGCGGGGTCATCCCCACCGAGTCGCCGAAGTCGTAGGTGTACTTGCCCCTGGTGATGGAGGGTGAGGCGTCCGGCTCGACCGCCAGGAAGCGGGTCTTTCGCCCGGACTTCAGGCGCTCCCGGACGAACGGCAGGGCCAGGCCGGAGAAGTTGCTGCCGCCGCCCACACAGCCGACCACCAGGTCGGGCATGGCCCCGGCCCGCTCCATCTGGAGCATGGCCTCCTCGCCGATGATGGTCTGGTGCAGGAGCACGTGGTTGAGGACGCTGCCCAGCGAATACTTGGTGTCCTCCCGGGAGGCCGCGTCTTCGACCGCCTCGGAGATGGCGATCCCCAGGCTGCCCGGCGAATCGGGGTCCTGCTCCCGGATCTTGCGGCCGGCCGCCGTCAGCGGTGACGGGCTGGGGACGACGTCCGCCCCCCAGACGTGCATCATGCTCTTGCGGTAGGGCTTCTGCTCGTAGCTGATGCGGACCATGTAGATCATGCACTCGAGCTCGAAGACCTTGGCGGCGAAAGCCAGGGCACTCCCCCACTGGCCGGCGCCGGTCTCGGTGCTCAGGCGCTTGGTGCCTTCGGCCTTGTTGTAGAAGGCCTGCGCTACGGCCGTGTTCGGCTTATGGGAGCCGGCCGGGCTCACGCCCTCGTACTTGTAGTAGATGCGGGCGGTGGTGTTCAGGGCCTTCTCGAGCCGGCGAGCCCGCAGCAGCGGGGTTGGCCGCCAGAGCCGGTAGATGTCCTGTACCGGCTGGGGGATGTCGATGAAGCGGTCGGTCGAGACCTCCTGCTTGATCAGCTCCATCGGGAACAGCGGCGCCAGGTCGGCCGGGCCGATCGGCTGGCGGGTCGCCGGATGGAGCGGCGGGCTGGGCGGGAACGGCAGGTCGGCCAGGATGTTGTACCAACGAGTCGGCATCTCCTGCTCGTCGAGCAGGATCTTGGTGGCGGCGCTAGGCGCTTGAACGCTCATGGAGCCCTCCCTCCTTAGTGGTGCACCCGTTGTAGCACGGAGGGCCACCGGAGGGAAGGGGCGTCTACCCGGCCCCGCGAAGGGTCATTCCCTCCCCGCCTCCCCGCGAGCGGAGAGACCTTCGAGTCCACCCCCCGCCCCGACCCTCCCCCGCGAGCGGGGGAGGGAGAAAAGGCCCTTGCGACTTACTTAATCTCGACTCCGGCGCCGGCGTCCTTGAGCTTCTTGGCCACGGCCTCGGCTTCCTCGCGGTTGACGCCTTCCTTGACCGCTTTGGGCGCCTGGTCGACCAGGTCCTTGGCCTCTTTCAGGCCGAGACCGGTGATCTCGCGGACGACCTTGATGACGCCGATCTTGGCGTCGCCCGGGCCGGTCAGGATGACGTTGAACTCGGTCTTCTCCGCCTCGGGGGCGGCCGCCGCTGCAGCGGCAGGAGCCGCGGCCACGGCCACCGGAGCCGCAGCCGTCACGCCGTATTCCTGCTCAATGGCCTTGACCGCGTTCATCACGTCGACCACGGTCCATTCCTTCAACGCCGCTACGAAGTCGTCGACAGTTACCTTCGCCATCAAATTCCTCCTTGTCTAAGCGGCCGGTGCCGGCGCAGCGGCCGGCGGTTCCGTCTTTTCTTTCTGGGTCCGAAGTGCGTCCAGCGTTCGAGCGAGCTGGCCAATGGGGGCCTGCAGCACGCTCGCGAGATTGCCGAGCGGCGCCTGCAGCGCGCCCAGCAGGCGGCTGAGCAGGACGTCCTTGGTGGGTAGTTCGGCGAGCTGACCCACGGTGTTGGCATCGAGCAGGCGCCCCTGCAGGATGCCGCTCTTGATCACCATCTTGCGATTGGCGCGGATGTATTCACTCAGGAGCCGCGCGGGAATGGCCGGATCGTCGCGACCGAAGATCATGGCCACCGGGCCGGTGAGCTCCTTCTCCAGCACACCCAGCCCGGCGGCATTGGCGGCCCGCCGCGCCAGGGTATTCTTCACGACGACCATTTCCGCCCCACCGCCGCGCA
>DASPZT010000240.1:0-2557 GCA_035636135.1 Candidatus Limnocylindria bacterium
TCGATCAGCCGACGAAGGCGGAGATCCTCGGAAGCGCGCGCCTCCTGGAACAACGCGCAGGAGGCAGGCTTGAGGAGGCACGGTGGTTTGGGCCAGCTGACCACCCCGCGGAACTTGTGGACGCGCCCGTCCACGTGGCAGTCAGCCTGAAAGACCTTGAGGAAGGTCTCCCGCTTGCGGAGGATTTGCTCGAGATAGGGGCAGCGCATAGGTTAAAAGGTGATACTCCAAGGCTAACATAATCGCCGGAAGAGCCGGGCCCCCGAAATACGGGGGAATGAGTCCTTGGGTGCAACGCCGGTGGCAACGGTTTTCCGGCACCATATTTAGCGGACGCAACGGTTCGCGCTTCAATCCCGTTGCCTGAGTGGATGCTGAATTGGATCCGGCGCCGGCTGCCGGCACCGACGAGTCCGCCCAAACTGATTTTCGTACTCGGGGGCGGAGGCAGCCGGGGAGCCTGCACGGTTGGCGTGCTCCGGGCCCTGCTGGAGGCGGGGATCCGGCCCGACGGGGTGGTGGGGTGCAGCTCGGGCGCCTTCAACGCCGCCGCCCTGGCCTGGAAGCCCGAGCTGGAGACCATCGAACGGCTGGCCCTGGTGTGGCGGTCCATCCGAAATCGCGACCTCTTCAACCGAAACCCGCTACGCATGGCCCTTCGCTACGCCCAAAGCCACAACAGCTTCTTCGATAGCCGCTACCTGCGAGCCCTGGCGGCCCGCCACCTGCCACCCACCTTCGCGGACCTGGCCATTCCCTGCGCCATCATCGCGACCAACCTGACCCGCGCCCGTAAGGAGGTCTTCACCACGGGCAGCCTGCCGGATGCGGTGGCGGCCTCCTCCGCCATCCCCGGGGTCTTCAATCCCTTCCGCATCGATGGCGACGAGTTCGTTGATGGGGCAGCGGCTGATAACGCCGGCCTGGGGGAGGCGGTGGCGATGGGCGCCACGTCGATCATCGTGATCGACAACAGCACCACCAATCCACGCCGACCGCTCTCATCTCGTAACCTGACTGGTGTGCTGGCCCAGAGTCTCCAGATCTTGCTCGGCCAGCGAATGATGGAGGAGTATCAGCGCTACGCCCAGCAGGCCCAGATCACCTTGCTGATGCCCAACATCGAGTTCGGCACTGAGGGCACCAATTTCAGCCAGGTCGAGCGGTTGATCGACGAGTCGTACCGGCGCGCCCACGCGTTCCTGCGGGGTGGCGGCGGCCTGGGACCGGACGGCCAAGTGGAGCCGGGGATCCATTGCCTGCTGCCCGCCTGGAACAGGACCGGACTGACCCTGGCAGCGGGTGAGTAGGACAGCCACCAGGAATTCCCTGGGCCGGTGGCTGTGGGTCCTGTGGCCGCTGGCCGTGCTGGCCATCGCCTGGCTGATCGCGCCCTTTAAGGCCAACGCCGAGTTTCCCGGACTCCCTTGCACCGCCGGAGCGGCGTCCCTGCTCGAGCGCTTCTCCTACCTGCTCTTCTTCCTCCCCACCGCGGTCATCCTGCTCGTCCTGACGGCGCTCGGCCGCCGGGCCCTACGACGTGGCGTGCGGCTCTGGAGCCTGGCGTTTGCGGGGCTAGCCGTGGTGGCCGCGGGCCTCTACCTGGCGTTCGGGGCGCTGAGCGCCCAGCCATCGGGAGAACACGCCGTCGCCTGCCCACCGGCCGCCGTCGGGTTCACACCGCTCCATTGCTGGAAGCGATCGTCGCCGGATGTCTTCGAAATGAATGCCTTCGGCCGGCGACCCCTTGACCAGGCCGGCGCCGAGGCGCTGGGCCGGGCGCTGGCCGCCACCAGGCAGGACGTGTTCCTGGACGAAGCGTTCGTGTTGGACAGCCGGGATGAGGCCCTGGTCGCCTACTCGAACGGCCGGTTATTCGTCCTTCAGCGGCCAGAGCTCTCGGTGTTTGGGTCCCAATGTCTCGCCGAGCGCCAGGCCCAGGCGCGCCTGATCGACGCCCACCGGGTCGCCTTCTATCGGTACAGCGCCCAGCAATCCCCGCCCGTCGATGCGCTCTTCCTGCCCGACGCGGCCGCCAACGGGGAACGCCAGTACGAGGTGCTCGATTTCCTGCACAACCTGGTGTTGCCCTATGTGGCCCCGGCGACGATGCAGCCGGCCGAGTCCGCCTACCTCGATCGGGTGGCCGCTGGTCTCCAGGTCTTGAACGACGACCTGGACCGGGAGCAGGTGCGCGGGGCACCGCCCAGCGCGCTGCAGACCATGCGGAGCGACTTTCCGCGGATCGCCCAGGACCTGGCCACCAATGTACCGGCGCGGCTCACCGCCTATCGCGACTCCCGTCTCAAGCGATTCCTGGAGAACTATGACCTGATCCTGGCCGCCGAGGAAAATGCGGGCACGCAATCAGCGCGTCAGATCCACAGCAGCGCCTATCAGCAGCACCGCGAGTTCTACTTTCAGGAGCCGCGAGTGACCCGGCTGATCGGCTACCTCTATCTCCAGGAAACGGGCCAGGCCTTCTCCGACGACCAGCTGTCCACGGTGAACTGGGCGGTGTTCTAGAGGATCACGTCACCAGCGTCAGCGATGGAGC
>DASPZT010000241.1:0-10897 GCA_035636135.1 Candidatus Limnocylindria bacterium
GCCGCCGGCGTTCTACGGCAACGAGATTCCGGACCCGGCGCCCAACGCCGCCTATCCAGTCGGCTACCCGATCACGGCGATCTTCGACCGAACGGCTTCGGTGACCATCCAGAGCTGGCAGCTGCAGGATGGATCGGGTCAGTCGGTGCCGGGCATCAGCCTGCTGCCGGACAACCCCGAGATGGAGAACTCCTTCGGATTCCTGGCCCAGACGCCGCTGCACCCGCAGACTCGCTACACGATGACGCTGGCCGGCTCCATCAACGGAGTCCCCTTCCACCAGGTGTGGAAGTTCACGACCGGCGGCACCGCCCCTGCGGCCAGCGCCACCGCCTGAGGCCTAACCGGTCAGAACCTTTTCGTCTCATGAACCGTTTGCTTGCTGAGGGAGTGTTCCAGACTGAGGGGTAGAGCAGTCGCGTGGCTGGTTACGATGGCGGCGCTGGCCACTGCCTGCGGGCCACGAACCACCGGCCCAGTGGCCACCTCGCCGACATTGCAACCTTCTCCCTCTCCGACCCCGCAAGTTTCTTCCTCCCCGACACCGGCATCGTCACCCAGCCCGAGTCCGACATCGCCGAACGCTACTCCCAGTCCTCCTCCGGCGCCTCAGTTCACTTGCAGCACGACACCAGGCGGCCCACCACTTGCGCTCGTCTGGCCAACCGACCCGACCCAGACCGTGCTCGTCGATCTGCGCGATATCACCCGACCGCGCACCCTCTGCACGCTCACAAACGCGTACTCGCTGGTGCGATTCTATTCAGCTACCGAAATCTCCTACGCTCCTCTCAGCTTCTGGGCCCCGGGGACAACTACCTCCCGACTCGTCCGGACGAACGTCTTGGACCAGGTCACCCGGACGCTCGTGAGCACGGAGACAGGCACCATCGAGGCCTGGGATTGGAGCCCTGATGGGAACACCCTGGCCTACTTCGCGGGTGCCCGGCTCTGGCTGAAGGCCGGCAACCAGCCTGCCGCTTCAGTCGCTGCCTTCACGAAACAAGGGGGCCGGGGCGGAGGCTGGGACGATGAGATCTTGATCCGTTTCTCGCCAACCGGCACCTATTTTGTTCTGGTGCATACGGTAACCAGCCCGAATACCTTCCAGGTTCGTCGAGCATCGGACGGAGGAGTGGTCTGGTCGTCGCCGAGCGGAGCACTCGACTTCCAGTCGCCCGCCTTTGCCACCATGGCTGTCTGGTCGCGAGGGGTCGACCGTCTCTACTTCCGAGATGGCAACGGCCTCCGGACGTGGGACCCGTCCGGAACGGTGACCACCCTGGTGCCGGGGTTGAGGTGGTACGAGCCGTCCACCTCACCGGACGGACGCGCCATCGCGTACATGGCTTTGGACGCTCAGGCGAATCCCCATGTGGAGCTGCTTGATTTGCAGACATTCAAGACCCGGGCGCTGCCTTCGCCGCTCCGCCGGGGTCCACACTTCGCCTCAGCAGGGCTCCTCCTCTACGGCAGCGCCTACGCGAACGGCCCACCAGGTGCCGCCCCAGGGGTCTTTGCCTACAACTTGAGCACCGGGCTGGAGACTGCCCTTCCCTACGACATCTTGCTGGACGTCTGGCCCGGGTAAGGCGATGGCTGGCAGCGTTAGGAACTGTGCTGGCTGGCTTCGGATTCGATCCGGCGGTCGGCTGATCCGCTGCTGTCCAACCTACGGTGAGGCCGGCTAGGCCTTTGCTCTCACCGCCCCTCTGGATCGATTGGTATTCCCGCGGTCGTGTGCTTCCCGGAGAGGCCCTGCTCGATGGGCCCTGGCCGAAACGGTATCGGGCGAAGCGGCCATGCGCCTGGTGCGGCTCGGCACGCCGCCCGCCGAAGCGGGTTGCCCTTGACACCCATGCGAGACCCGGTCCATAGTCAGTCTCCAGCCGATTCAGGAGGTGTTTGACGCGAATGACGGCCCAGGTCCTCGCCAACAACCTGTGGGTGATCATCGCTGGCTTGCTCGTCTTCGTCATGACTATTGCGGTGGGCTTCCTCGAGGTCGGCGAGCTAGGGGAACGCCTGCACCTGAGCCTCGTCAAGACCGTGGTGATGACCGGCACCGCGCTGGTGGTGATGGGTGTCGTCGGCTTCAACACCGCGTTTGCGCCCACCCTCGGCGGGATCATCGGCAATCCGTTCTACGGCCCTGGCCTCTTCCTGGGTGGGCTCTCGAACCAGGTCAGCGGGGTCTGGTGGTCGGTGACCGGCTCGGGATTGCGGTTGGGAACCTACTTCCTGTTCGAGACCGCGTTCGCCGCCGTCACCCTCGCCCTGGTGGGCGTCATCGTGCTGCGGAAGATGAAGCTGGGTGCCTTCTTCATCTATTCGATCGTCTACTTCGTCCTCATCTGGAACCTCCCGGCGGCCTGGATCTGGAACCCAAGTGGGTGGCTCGCCAAGATCGGGATGGTCGATTTCGCCGGCGGGCTGGTCGTCCACGGGGCCGCGGCCGCGGCCGGGCTGGGCATCATGTACGCGCTGTGGCGCGGCGAGCGGCGAGCCGGCCTCGCCACAAGTCCCAAGGTCCCGACCGAGATCAGCCCCGGTTGGTTGACACTCGGCATCCTGCTGCTCTGGGTGGGATGGTTCGGGTTCAATCCTGGCAGCGTGCTGGCCTTCAACGACGAGGCCATCGTCGTGGTGTTGACCACATTTCTGGCCGCGGCGACCGCCATGCTGTCGACCATGGGGACCGTCTACCTGCAGACCCGACAGAGTCCCGGAATCCTCTACGCCGTCAACGGTATCTTGATGGGACTGATCGTCATCACGCCGCTGGCCGGGTTCGTGAGTCCAGGCAGCGCCATCATCCTCGGCGTTCTGGCAGGACCTCTCTTTGTCACGGGTGAGCGGGTTTTTGGCCGATCTGGCTGGTACACCGATCCGGTCGGCCTATTGCCCGGCCACCTCCTGGGTGGTCTATTCGGCGTGGTGATGATCGCCTTCTTCGCGCAGACTGCGTTCGCGACGGGCTCAGGGTTTCCGAGCCTACCGAACGGCCTGCTCTTCGGCGGCGGCGGGGCCGCGGTCAAGCAGCTTGGGATTGAGGTCCTGGGAATCATCGCCGTGATGGCCGTCATCTTTGCCATCTCCTATGCAACCGTGTGGCTAATTCAGAGGTTTGCCGGTGGCATCAGAACCGACTACGCGGCGTCGGAGCTCATTCCGCTTCCGGGAGGGGAAGCCGCGGTCTAACGCCTGCCTGGCCCCTGAGTCAGGACGCGCCCACGCCTCACGAAGAACTGGGTCGACTGGTCAGAGATCGCCTGACGTGGCAGCGGGGCCAGGGAAACACCGGCGGGGTTGCCATTTTCGCCTTCGCCTTGATCGTGATCCTATTGGTGGTCATCGACTGGGACTGCTGAGACGCATGTTTGGCCCGAGCCAGGGCCCCGGAGGACCATCAACATCACGTCTCCCAGTCCACGAAGAAGGGTTGACTCCAGGCGCGTCCGCCTGAGCCGTCCCAAGCTTCGACCCTGACGTAGGTTTCGCGGCCGGTGACCGTGTAGCAAGCGGTGGAGCCGCCGCTGCCGACCATCTGCGCCTGTTTGGCGATGAATCGCAGGGTGTTGCCTGGCTCCGCCGTGGCGCACAGGGTCCGCTGGGACAGGGTGAAGCTCGTGAATCGTGGGCCGGTCGACGCATAGAATGCGCCCCGGCGGAGGGCGGCCAGCAGGCTCTCCAGGCTCGGATCGGGCGCCAGCGCTTCAATCCAGCCGTGGCCCTGGGACGCAGGCGACCCGTCCCCGTTCAAGCTGCGGACGTCGTCGGCGGCGAGGGCGTACACGCGGGCTCCGGCCGTCAGGAGCTGGTCCCATTGCTGGGTGGCATCCAGGCCGAGGCGGCCGTCGTACACCTCCACTCCGAACACCCGGTGCAGGCCTCGGAGCTGATCCGGCGTCAGCTGGGCGGCAGTGGTGGTTGTCAGGACTGGGAAGCCGGCGTCCTGGGCGATCCAGTCGATGGCGCCCTGCAGCGTGTCAGCCGGCAGCCAATGGTCCATGTAGAGCGCCAGCACATCACCGAAGGGATAGGTGGCGTCCACCATGGGCAGGCCGGTCAGCTGACGCGATCCGTACGACTCCACCCAGGTGTACGTGTTTGCGTCGGCGACCCCCAGGAAGCGGTAGCCGTGGCTGGCGTAGTAGGCGCCCAGCTGGCGCGGCAGGTCCTTTCCCACACTCCAGTTGGAAGCCGCCTGCAGGTTGCCCCGGTACCAGTCGACGGGAGCGCCCTCGGCGGTGGCGTACGGGTTGACGATGACCAGCTGTTTGGCGTGCACCGTGACCGAGGAAGTGGCTTTCGGATGGAAGACGACGGCCGCCGTGCCACGGCCGAGCAGCCCGGACGTCAGCACGACCACGGTCAGGACCAGGGCCGGCCGAGCCCAGCTCGGGAACCGCCGGGCCGCCGGTGCGGCTACCGGACTGGCCCGATGGGCGCGACGGCGACTCCGAGGTCGGCCAGCACCTGCCGGACCTGCCGCGCCAGGCGGGCGGCGCCGGGCGTATCGCCGTGGAGACACAGGGTTTCAAACGCCACCGGAATGCGACTCCCGTCATTGGTCTCCACTTCGCCGTCCCGGACCAGCCGCCTGACCTGGGCCGCCACCGCGTTGGGATCCTCGAGAACCGAGCCGGGCTCTGACCGAGACACGAGCGCCCCGTCGGCGCGGTACCGGCGGTCGGCGAAGGCCTCCGCCCGGAACGGCAACCCCGCCGCCCGGGCGGCGTGTTCCATGGCCGACCCGGCGCGGCCAACCAGCGCCAGCCGGCGAGGGTAGCGCAGGACGGCCTTGACCAGGGCCCGCGCCAGCCGGTCGTCGACCTCGGCCTGGTTGTAGAGGGCGCCGTGCGCCTTCACATGAACGAGGGCTGCCCCCACAGCGGCGGCGATCGCATCCAGCGCTCCCACCTGGTCGAGGATCAGCTCGACCACCTGGGGCTCATCGAGTGTCATCGGTCGCCGGCCGAAGTGCTCGCGATCGACATACCCGGGGTGAGCGCCAATGGCGACGCCGTGCCGGACGGCCAGCACCATCGTCTCTCTCATGGTCTGCGGATCGCCCGCGTGTCCACCGCAGGCGACGTTGGCGGACGTGATCAGCGGGATGAGGCTGGCATCATCGCCGGCGGACTCACCCACGTCCGCGTTGAGGTCGATGGTGCGCATTGGTCGATCGTAGGACCTCCCTCCCCCTTGTGGGGAGGGTCGGGGAGGGGGTCTCGAGAACTCCCTTTCGTAGGGAGGCGTTACTTGCTGGCCGTTCAATTCCGTGTCTAACCCGTCGGCACAAGCGCGGCGCCGGCCGTCTGACTACCCCCGGCTTATACTCCGTGCAGGATGGGCAGGGAGCTGACGCGTATTACCCAGCCCCTCGTCCGAGTCGACGGCCGCCTGCAGCCGGCCTCCTGGGATGAGGCGCTGGATCGCGCCGCCGCCGGGTTCAAAGGCGCCACCCAGCGGAAGGGACCCAACGCCTTCGGGCTTTTCAGCTGCTCGAAGGGCACCAACGAAATGAACTTCATGGCTCAGAAGTTCGTGCGGTCGGTCATCGGGGCCAACAACGTCGACAGCTGCAACCGAACTTGACACGCGCCGAGTGTCGTCGGTCTGGCGACAGTGTTCGGAGCCGGCGGGGGAACCAGTTCCTACCGCGAGGTTGAGGAGACCGACGTCATCATCCTCTGGGGCTCGAACGCTCGGGAGACGCATCCGATCTTTTTCCATCACGTTCTGAAGGGCGTCCACCGCGGAGCCCGGCTGTTCGCCGTCGACCCGCGCCGCACCAGCTCGGCGGAATGGGCCGACATCTGGCTGGGAATCGACGTCGGGACGGACATTTCCCTGGCGAATGCCATGGCCAAAGAGATCATTCACGCCGGCCTGGCCAACATGGAATTTATCGAGCGGGCGACCACGGGTTTCGAGGAGTATCGGAGCACCGTCGAGCGCTACCCGCTGGAGCGGGCAGAGCGGGAAACCGGAGTGCCGGCCGCGGTGATCAAGGAAGTCGCGCACGCGTACGCGCGCGCTGACCGGGCGCAGATCTGCTGGACGCTCGGGATCACCGAGCATCACAACGCCGTGGACAATGTCCTGGCGCTTATCAACCTCGCGCTGCTGACCGGGCATGTCGGCCGGTACGGCTCCGGCCTGAACCCTCTGCGCGGTCAGAACAACGTCCAGGGCGGCGGCGACATGGGGGCCATCCCCAACAAGCTGACCGGATTCCAGGACGTGGAGGACCCGGAGAAGCGGGCGAAGTTCGAGCGCGCGTGGAACTGCACCATTCCGCCCAAGCGAGGCTGGCACCTGTCCCAGATGTTTGAGGCCATGGAGCGGGGTGACCTGGTCGCCCTCTACGTGATCGGCGAGAACCCGGCCCAGTCAGAAGCCGATCAGAAGCGGGCGCTGCACCTGCTCGCCGGCCTGGAGCACCTGGTTGTCCAGGACATATTCTTGACCAAGACGGCCCAGATGGCGCACGTGGTCCTGCCGGCGGCCGCCGGATGGTGCGAATCCGAGGGCACCGTGACCAGCAGCGAACGCCGCGTGCAGCGAGTCCGCAAAGCGCTCGAGCCGCCCCAAGGCGCCCGCGACGACATCGAAATCATCTGCGAGATCGCCCGCCGCCTGGGTCATGAATGGGGCACGCCCACCGCCGAACGGGTGTGGGATGAGGTCCGCAGCTTGAGCCCCATGCACACCGGCATGTCGTATCGCCGGCTGGAAGAGCTGGGTGGCATCCAGTGGCCGTGCCCGGATGAGAACCACCCGGGGAGCCAGTTCATCCACGGCCGGCTCTGGGAGAACCCGGTCCAGGGGCCCCGGGCGCCCTTCAGTGCCGTCGAACAGGAACCACCCGTGGACAAGCTCTCCGAGGAATTCCCCATCCGGCTTACGACCGGCCGCCGGCTCGACTCCTTCAATACCGGCGTGCAGACGGGCGGGTACTCCTCGCCGTTGCGAGAGGGGGAGTGGCTGCGCATCTCGCCGGAAGACGGAGCCCGCTACGGGCTGGCCGATGGCGAGCTGGCCTGCGCCAGCTCCCGGCGGGGCTCGGTCCAGGTGGCCGTTCGCTACGATCCGTCGTGCCGGCCCGGCCTGGCCTTCATGACGCTGCATTTCCCGGACGAAACCGCCACCAACGTGCTTACCATCGACGCCACCGATCCCAAGTCGGGCACCGCCGAGTTCAAGGCCAGCGCCATCCGGATCGAGAAGCTCCCCGTCCCCGCCGGGTCGACTCGCCGCTAGCAGCCGGTGGACATCAAGGTCGCCGGGCCTGCCGCCTCCGCCGAGGAGATGGCGGCCGTCGACGAGCTGCTCGGGCCTCCGCGGTCGGGCTGGCAGGGCGGCGTCCAGAGCCCTATGGATCAGCGGGTGGCCTTCGGCGGCCGAGCCGTTCGCGCCCAGCGCCATCTGCTGCTGCCCGGCCTGCACGCCATCCAGGATCGGGTCGGCTGGATCAGTGCAGGGGCGCTGGACTACCTCTGCGCCCGCCTGACCATCCCCCCGGCCGACGCCTACGGCGTCGCCTCCGGCTACGCCCTGCTGTCCCTGGAACCGCGTCCCCCGCTGACGGTCCACGTCTGCGATGACATCGCCTGCCTGGGCTCGGGTGCGGAGCGACTCGGTCGCGAGCTCGAACGACGGCTCGGCCCGGAAGGGAAGCCGGCCCGCCCCGGCAGCGGCTCCGCCACCTGGCTGCGCAGCCCCTGCCTCGGCCTGTGCGACAGGGCGCCCGCCGCCCTCGTGCAGCAGGCGGGGGTCCCCAGCCGTCGGTTCGAGACTGCTCTGGCACCGGTCTCCAGCGATGAGATCGTCGCGCTGGTCGAGGGTCCCCTGTCGGCGATGGAGGGCCCGCAGTCGGTCCCGCAGGCCGGTGACCCCGGGCTTCGGCTGCTGCGCCGCATCGGGGTGGTCGATCCCGAAGACCTGGACAGCTATCGCGCCGCGGGTGGCTACTCGGCACTGCGGCGGGCCTTCGAGCTGGAGCCCGATGGGGTCATCCGCGAGGTGACCGACTCGAAGTTGCTCGGACGCGGCGGGGCCGCGTTTCCCACAGGCCGCAAATGGGAGGCGGTGGCGAAGTCGACCGTCCGCCCCCGCTACCTCGTGTGCAACGCCGATGAGTCGGAGCCCGGGACATTCAAGGACCGAGTGGTCATGGAAGCGGACCCCTTTGCCGTCGTGGAGGCGATGACCATCGCCGGTTATGCCGCCGGCTGCGAGAAGGGCTACCTGTACGTGCGCGGCGAATATCCGGTGGCCCGCCAGCGCATCGAGCACGCCGTCCGCCAGGCAACTGACCGGGGACTGCTGGGCCCGGACATCCTGGGCCGCGGCGTGAGCTTCGACATCGAGGTCCGGCGCGGCGGGGGCGCCTACATTTGCGGCGAGGAGACCGCCCTCTTCAACTCCATCGAGGGCAAGCGCGGCGAGCCCCGCAACAAGCCGCCCTTCCCGGTCCAATCCGGGCTGTTCGGCAAGCCCACCCTGGTCAACAACGTGGAGACGCTGATCAACATTGTGGACATCGTCGTGGACGGCGGCCGCGCCTTCGCGGCAACCGGGACGCCCGATTCGACCGGCACCCGTCTGTTCTGTTTGTCGGGCACCGTCAGGCGGCCGGGCCTCTACGAAGTTCCCATGGGGACCACCCTCCGGCAGCTCATCGACCTGGCGGGTGGCTTCCGCGGGAAGCTGCAGGCCTTACTGTTGGGCGGTGCCGCCGGCAACTTCGTCACCGAGGCCCAGCTCGACCTTCCGCTGACCTTCGAAGCCACCCGGGCCGCTGGCGTCACCCTGGGCTCAGGCGTGGTGATGGCCTTCGACGAATCGATCGATTTGCAGGCCATCGTGCTCCGCATCGCCCGCTTCTTCCGCGATGAATCGTGCGGCCAGTGCGTGCCCTGCCGCGTGGGGACGGTGCGACAGGAAGAAGCCTTGATCCGGCTCGTCAGCGGCCGGGTGATCGGCTCTCGTGAGCGTGAGACGGCGCTGCTCGCCGACGTCAACCAGGCCATGCGCGACGCCTCGATCTGCGGCCTGGGTCAGACCGCCGGGTCAGCCGTCGAGTCGGCGATCCGCCTGCGGCTCTTCCAGCCCAATGGAGGCTCACGGCGATGAGCACCGTGCTGAGCCGCGCCACCGCTCGGATGGTCCCGCTCCAGATCGACGGCGACGAACTCCAGGTGCCCGAAGGGAGCACCATCCTGCAGGCGTGTCGAGGCCGCGGCATCGATACGCCCACCCTCTGCTACCTGGAGACGCTCACCCCGGTCAATGTCTGCCGCGTCTGCGTCGTCGAGGTGGAAGACTCGCGCGTCCTGGTGCCTGCCTGCTCGCGCAAAGTCGAGCCGGGGATGAAGGTCAAGACCGACTCGGAACGCGTCCGCCACAGCCGCCGCATGGTGCTCGAGTTCCTCGCTTCGTCGGTCGACCTGTCACTGACCGGCCCGGCGGTGAAGGGCTGGATGGACCAGTATGGCGTGCAGCCGGAGCGCTACGGACCGGCGGCCGCCACCCAAGCAGGCGAGCGCGACCGCGCCCAGGCGGGCCATCATCACCCGCCGGACGGGTCACACGCGGCCACCGTGCGCCAGCCCGTCAAGATCGACAACGACCTCTACGTCCGCGACTACTCGAAATGCATTCTGTGCTTCAAGTGCGTCGAGGCCTGTGGGGCCGACGCCCAGAACACGTTCGCCATCACGGTGGCCGGCCGCGGCTTCGATGCCCGCATCTCGACCGAGTTCGCCGTCGGCCTCCCGCAGTCCGCCTGTGTCTACTGCGGCAACTGCATCGGCGTCTGCCCCACCGGCGCCCTGATGTTCAAGAGCGAGTACGACATGCGCCAGGTGGGCACCTGGGACGAATCCAGGCAGCAGGTCACCTCCACGATTTGCGGCTACTGTGGCGTCGGCTGCACGCTCGACCTGCACGTCCAGGACAACACCATCGTCAAGGTCACCTCCCCACTCGACCACGACGTGACCCGGGGCCACCTCTGTATCAAGGGCCGGTTCGGCTTTCAGTTTGTCCAGAGACGGGAGCCCCGTAACCCCAAGGCGTAGCTGAGGAAATATGCGGAAGCGAATCGCCCTTTTGCTGGCCGTGCTGGCCTGCCTGGGCGGCCTGTCGGCCTGCGGGACCGGCTCGGGTGGCTCCAACAGCCCGGGCGCGTCGGCCCCCGCCGGCTACTAACCTTCCGGCTCCCTTCCTCGCCGGGGCCCTGAATCTCCCTCCCCCCTGGCGGGTAGGGGTGGTGGTGTCCAAGCCAATGCCGCCCGGATGGGGGTTGGCCTGGCCCTCCGCGCAAGAGAGGCGCCCCCCGAGGCGTTTTTCAGGTAGTGCTCTGGGGAGGGCCCGCGATGCCCCGTGGAATCGTCCGGCACGTCGCCCTGCTGACGGCCGGGCTGTGCGTGTTGTCAGCCTGTGGGCCGAGCGTCCTGGCCCCGGCCGGCGGCACCGGCATCCACAAGATCAAGCACGTGATCGTCATCATGCAGGAGAACCGGACCTTCGACTCCTATTTCGGGCGGTATCCCGGTGCGGACGGGTTGCCGAATGCCAACGGCGTCTTTACCGTCTGCTCGCCGGATCCCCTCACCAGCCAGTGTGTCTACCCCTACCACGACACCCATGATGTGAACGGCGGCGGACCGCACGGCCAGGCCGATGCGCTGGCCGACATCGACGCCGGCAAGATGGATGGGTTTGTGGCCCAGGCCGAGCGCGGTCGCAAGGGCTGTTCCGTCACCAACAACCCTGCCTGCGGCGGCGACAAGACCGACGTGATGGGCTACCACACCCGGGACGAGATCCCCAACTACTGGTCGTACGCCGACAACTTCGTCCTCCAGGACCGGATGTTCGAGCC
>DASPZT010000242.1:0-4533 GCA_035636135.1 Candidatus Limnocylindria bacterium
CCGGGAGAAGCCCTGGGCTTCGGCCACCACCGTGCTGCTCCAGCCGGCTTGCCGCCGGGCAATGATCAGCTGTCGACCGTCGAGGTTGAGGCGGGGTTTACGATGCACCATGAGAGCCCTCCAGTGGTTTGGATGTGAAGCGCCTAACCGCTCCAGAGGGCTCTCATTCTGTCAACAAGGTGTGTGGGAACTACACCTTGCGGGGAGGGTTGGGGAGGGGGTCTCGGTTCACTCCCTTGGGGTCAGCGTGGGGCTGGCCGGTTAGACCGGCTCGAATCCCTCGCCCGTCCAGTAGCCGAGCATCTGCTCGGTTTCGTGATAGAACCAGATCAGCTGCCGCTCCCGGGCGGCCTCCTGTAAGAAGGACACCTTCCGCTCCATCGATTCCACCGGGTACAGGTCCAGGCCGCTCACCCAGTTCACTTTCAGGAAGGCCCGCATATACAGGAAGTCGCCGGTGAAGACGACCGTCTGCTCCTGGTCGGTGACGTAGATGGCCTGGTGGCCGGCCGTGTGCCCGCCTGTCACCCGGACCCGGACCCCCGGCGCGACGGTCGCGTCCCCATCCACCACCAGCAGCCGGTTGGACTCCTCCAGGATGCCCAGGTTTTCGGGCTTGTAGGAGGGCTTGCTCCGTGGATCCGGCTGGCGCCACGCTTGCAACTCGCGCGCCTGGACGACGTGCTTGGCCCTGGGAAACAGAGGCGTCAGTTCGCCGTCGCGGCCGGGGGTCACCAGCGCCCCACAGTGGTCGAAGTGCAGGTGGCTCATGACCACCAGGTCGATGTCCTCGGGCCGGAGCCCCATTTCGGCCAGAGAGGCCGGCAAGCCGGGCTCGCGCTCATAGCCGTAGATGTCCCGCTCCTTGTCCGAGAGCTTGGGTCCGACCCCAGCCTCGATCAAGATGTTGGCCTCGGGTGTGCGCACCAGCAGGCAGTTGGTCGCCAGGGTGACGCGGTTGCGGGCGTCCGGGGTCTTGACCTTTTCCCACAGCACCTTGGGCACCACCCCGAAGACCGCGCCGCCGTCCATACGGAACTGGCCATCGCTCAACCGCTGCAGCTGGAACCGGCCGAGCTTGCGCCCCGCCGCGATCACTTTCGCAGCCGGCTGTTGACGAAATCGACGATCGTGGCCAACGAGGTCCCGGGACCGAAGATCTCGGCAACACCCAGCGTCTTGAGCTCCGCCGCCTCATCGTCCGGGATGATGCCCCCCGCAAATACCACGATGTCATCGGCGCCTCGCTCCTTGAGGAGCTCGAGCACTCGCGGGATCAGGGTCATATGGGCGCCGCTCAGGATGCTGACCCCGATGCCGTCCACATCCTCCTGGATGGCGGCTTCCACCGCCATCTCGGGCGTCTGGCGGAGCCCGGCATAGATCACCTCGACGCCCGCATCCCGCAGGGCGCGGGAGACGACCTTGACCCCCCGGTCGTGCCCATCCAGTCCCAGCTTCAGGGTCAGGACTCGGATCTTCTTCTGGGACGCCGGCTCGCTGCGCGGCCCGGGCTTGGCCCTAGAGGATGGTCGGCTCGCGGTAGACACCGAACACCTCCTTGAGCATGGCCATGATCTCGCCCTCGGTGACATAGGCCTTCACGCAATCGATCAGCACCGGCATCAGGTTGTCCTGCCCGCGCGCCGCCGCCTGCAGCTCGGTCAGCCGGTTGCGCACGCTCGTCCCATCCCGGCGCTCGCGCAGCGCCCGCACCTTCTTCGCCTGAGCTCGTTCCGTCTCAAACCCGATCTTGAGGGTGGGCACTTCGGCGCGTGTACCCTCCTGGTACGCGTTCACCCCCACCACGATCCGTTCCTGGGCCTCCAGCTCGCGCTCGTACCGAAAGGCCGCGTCCGCAATCTCTCGCTGGAAAAAGCCATTCTGGATGCAGGCCAGCACGCCGCCCTGCTCATCGATCCGCTTGAAGTAGTCCAGTGCCCCGCGCTCGATCACGTCGGTCAGCGACTCCACGAAGTACGACCCTGCCAGTGGATCAATGGTGTTGGTGACGCCGGTCTCGTGGGCGATGATCTGCTGGGTCCGAAGGGCCACCTGGGCCGCTTTTTCGGTGGGCAGCGCCAGCACCTCGTCCATGGAGTTGGTGTGCAGGGAGTTGGTCCCGCCCAGCACCGCCGAGAGCGCCTCGAACGCAGTCCTGGAGATGTTGTTCTCCACCTGCTGCCCGGTCAGCGAGCAGCCCGCGGTCTGGGTGTGGAAGCGGCACATCCAGGACCGCGGATTCTTGGCGTGGTACCGGTCTCGCATGATGTGGGCCCACAGCCGCCGCGCCGCCCGGTACTTCGCGATTTCCTCAAAGAAATCGATGTGGGCATTGAAGAAGAAGGAGAGGCGGGGGGCAAACTCGTCCACGTCGAGACCGGCTTTGATCGCGGCATCGACGTAGGCCATGCCGTCGGCCAGCGTGAAGGCCAGCTCCTGGACCGCCGTCGACCCGGCCTCACGGATGTGGTACCCGGAGATGGAGACGGCGTGCCAGCGGGGCATGTGCCGGCTGGCGAAGACGATGGTGTCGACCACCAGCCGCATCGACGGCTCGGGCGGGAAGATGTATTCCTTCTGGGCGATGTATTCCTTGAGGATGTCGTTCTGCAAGGTGCCGCCCAGCTGGGCCGGCTCGACCCCCTGCTTCTCCGCGACGGCGATGTACATGGCCCACAGGATGGCCGCCGGCGAGTTGATGGTCATGGAGGTGGTGATCTGGTCCAGCCGGATCCCGGCGAAGAGGTCCTCCATGTCCTGCAGGGAGTCGATGGCGACGCCGCAGCGACCGACTTCGCCCTCGCTGGCCGGGGCGTCGGAGTCATAGCCCATCAGGGTGGGCATGTCGAAGGCGACCGACAGCCCGGTCTGACCCTGCGAGAGCAGGAACTTGTAGCGGCGGTTGGTTTCTTCGGCGGTGCCGTAGCCGGCGAACTGGCGCATGGTCCACAGCTGACCTCGGTACATCGACGGGTAAATGCCGCGGGTGTACGGAAACTCGCCCGGGTCGCCGAGCTTCTCGTCGTAGCGGAAGGCGCCCAGGTCCTCGGGTGTATAAAGCGCCTCGACCGGCACCCCGGAGATGGTGCTGGCCGGCTTGGGCGCTTGCCCCGCGCGGCTGTCCTCCGGCGAGGTCTTGCTGCGTAGGGCCATCAGTTCGCTCTCCCCATGAGTTCGGCCGCCAGCGCGTAGGGGTTCAGCTTGCCGTTGGGGTTCTGGCGCAGCCGGCGGCCAACCGGCGTGTCCCCCTCCAGCTGTCGGCGAGCGTCGTCGCGGGCCTGCTCCGCCACCAGGGCCAGCACCTCCTGCTTCAGGCGTTGCAACCGACGGTCCTGGAGTCCCCCGCTCTGGCGCAGGAATTCCCAATGCCGTTCGATCGCCTGCCAGAGCTCGACGCCGCCCTGGTCCCTGACCACAGCGGTGAGCAGGATTGGGGGTTCCCAGGCCGGGGCCGGCCCCAATGCCATCGCGTCCTGGATGAGGCGGCGGGTCTTCTCGGCGCCGCCCAGGTCAGCCTTGTTGATCACGAAGATGTCGGCGATCTCCATGATTCCGGCCTTGATGCTCTGCACTGCGTCGCCGGACTCGGGCACCAGCGTGAGGACTGTCGTGTCGCAGACGGTGGCGATCTCCAGCTCCGACTGCCCCACGCCGACCGTCTCGACGATGATCAGGTCGCGGCCGTACGCATCCAGCAGATGGATCACCTCGCGGGTGGCTGCGGCCAGGCCGCCCAGGTGCCCGCGGGCTCCCATGCTGCGGATGAACACGCCTTTGTCCAGCGTGTGACGCTGCATCCGGATGCGATCGCCCAGCACGGCCCCGCCGGTGAACGGACTGCTGGGATCGACCGCGACCACGCCCACGGTCTTGCCCTGCTGCCGGATCACGTGCAGGAGCAGGTCGACCAGGGAGCTCTTGCCGCTCCCGGGGGGCCCGGTGATCCCCACCAGGTGCGCTCGTCCAGTCTGGGGTTGGAGCTCGGTCACGATCTGGGTGGCCTCGGGATCGCGGTCCTCGGCCAGGCTGATCGCCTTGGCCAGCGCCCTGACGTCGCCCTGCAAGAGGGAGGCGGCCAGGCTCATTTCGAATTCATCGTACCAGCCGTCCCCCGCCCAACTCCGGCCACGGAGTCTACCGTCGCTGTCGCACTCGAGGCCGCCGGGCGACGTGCGGCAAGTAGGTCCGATCGCCGATCCATTGGGCCGGGATAATGGCCAGGAACTGGGCCATCTGGTTCAACGGTGACCCGTATCGGGAGCGCAGACGAGCGAACTCCGTCCACGCCTGGTCCGGCGTCTTGCACCGGTAGCCGGCCTTCACGAGGCGAGCGTGCGCCTGGTCGAATTCTTCCCGCTCGACGATCGGGTCGGACGACGGCCGGAGGCGGAAAAACCAGGTGAAGTCCTCGACCAGGTGCCCTCCCACCTTTGACATCAGCCGGGCCGGCCCGTCCGGGATATCCTCCAGGGTACTCAGGACCAGCGTGGCCGCATCCATGACGGCGCCGAACGAGTTGAGCCAGGCCTC
>DASPZT010000243.1:0-6033 GCA_035636135.1 Candidatus Limnocylindria bacterium
TCATCCACGGAGCCCGTGACCGGCTCTTTCCGCCCGCCCAGGCCGAGCGGATCGCCCACGAGGCGCCCAACGCCACCCTGGTGATGTACCCCGATGGCAACCACGTCTGCAACAACATTCCCTACAAGTACCGGCCGCTGATGGCGGACTGGCTGAAGGAGCGCCTGACCTAGCCGGCCGGTAGCTGGGACGGTGCTACTCGCCAGCCGCCTGCTCACGTCAGCTTAAGCGCGGATCCATCGAACGGACGAAGCAGATTGGGATGCGGGGCGAGATGAGCGAAGCCCGCATCCACGCCCGAGATGCGAGCTCGATTCGGTGGATTCGGGCTAGGGCCCCGGAAACCACTCCTTAAACGCCGCCGCCAGCGCCGGGTCGCCGTGGACCTCGACGCCCTGTTCTTCGGGACTTCCGCGCCCCATCAGGAGCCAGTACAGGCCCTCGCCAGCACCGCGGAAGGCGACATCGGCGGGCTCGTGTCCGGGATCGGACCTGCCCTGGCCGTTCTCGGCGCGCAGCGTCCACTCGCCGTCGCTGTCCGTGCGGTGCAGATGGAAGCTGGCCAACTTGCCATTGTGCGGTGAGAGCGCATGGGTGCGCCACATGCCCTGGGCGCCGCGGGGCAGCGTGGCGTCAATGAACCAGGCGGGCGCCGCCACGAACCGCCCGGTCGCTGGCTGCAGATCGTACCCATGGATGACGTACTCCGCGGTTCGGATGGCCAGCGCATTGGCCGTCGGGGTCTCGCCGTACGGCATGTGGAGCTTGGTCTCCGGGGCCTGTTGCAGAACTTCGCGCAGGGCCGCGAACGTGTGTTGAGACTCGCGGTGGGCTACCTCGCCAAGGCCCTTGGGATCCGACACGGTGATCAGCCGGGCCCACTGCGCCGATTGGCGCGCGTCGGCAGGAATCGAAGCCAGCAGCGAGGGGTCGCGGCCGGTCGCATCCAGAATCGCCGCCCGCACCAGGTAGTCGCCCCCCGCGACATGCGCCACCACGTCGGCGGCGGTCCAGCCCCGACATCGGGAGGGCTGCTGCCAGCTGTCGTCACCGAGCGCGTCGACCGCGTCGAAGTACCAGTCGCGCGCCGCGTCGAGCTGCTCCGGGGGACTCGGCACCGGCTAGCTCCAGGCCAGTGCCTGGCGGCTCCGCCAGTACTGTTCGGCGGGCACGGCCGACGTGCTCAGGGCCTCGACGTCATCTGGTGTCAGGCCCACGTCGAGCGCACCCAGGTTGCCGCGCAGCTGGTCCACGGTTGCCGCGCCGGACAGGACGACGTCCACCCATGGGTTGGCCAGGGCGGCCGCGATGGCCACCGCGTCCATGGCGGCGGCGCGCCGAACGGCGACCTCCCGCAGGCGACGGCTCTCGGGCTCGGGGTTGCGCCCGCTGAGGCGTCCGTTGGCCAGCGCCTCCTTCACGATCACGCCCCAGCCCCGGTCGTGCGCCTCCGCGAGGGCCGGCCCGACCGACGGCTCGAGCAGGTTCCAGGTCGCTTGCACCGACTGAAAGGGATGGACCCCGTCTACCTCGGCCTGGAACGCATGCCGGAGCGCATCCGCCTGACGAGGTCCGCTCAGCGAGAGGCCTATGATGAGGCCCTCCTGCCGGAGGCGGGCGAGTTCGGCCAGGACGGCTCGGTCGTCCAGCACGCCGCTGTCGAGTGTCGCCGAGTGGATCTGGTAGAGATTGAGCCGGCCATCCAGCCAGGCCCGGGTTTCGATGATCTGCCGGCGCAGGGCTTCGAGGGAATGGTCCTTCACCTCGTGCACCGGGGCGTCGACGCGCCAGGCACCGACATAGGTATATCCCCACTTCGACCCGACGGTCACATCGCCGTGCGACAGGGTTCGGGCGGCAACCCACGAGGCAAGGAATGCTTCGGCCAGCCCGTAGGAGCGGGCCGCGTCGACGTACCGGACGCCGGCGTCATAGGCCGCGGTCAGCACCTCGTGGCACCGGTGCTCCAGGGCCCCGATGGCCCGGTCGTCTCCCAGGTCCTCCTCCCGTCCCAGCGTGATGTAGCCGGGCCGCCCCAGCGCGGCGAGTCCGACCCCGATCCGGGTGACGGTTAATGGTGTTGATCCGAAGGCGCGGGTTGCCAGCGGCGCCGTCAGCACGTCACATGGAGGATGGCGTTGGTCTTCTTGGGGCGTTGACTCAACAACCCGATGGCCTCGTGGGTCGGGAGCGTCAGCAGCTCGATGCCGCGCCGATCGGCCTCGCGCTCGACCTCTTTCATCACCGGGAGCGCGCCGTGGGCGCCGGTGCCGATCACCAGGCGACGGCACTTCCAGGGAATGTTCTCCTCGACGGAGAGCGGGGTGTGACCGAAGTCATCGCGGAAGGGTTTCGAGGCCTTCTTCTTCCGCTTGCGAAGTTCGCCCCGGTCGATCACGACGTCATAGTCGTACGCCACGCCGTCGATCTGAAGGAACCCGAAAGAGAAGTCCTCGAAACGCATCGAGCCCGCCATCCTGCCCCTCCAAAGTGTAGGACTGGCGGGCTCGACTGTGCGTGTGCCGTTATCGGGCGGCGGGGACGGCGGCGGGCTGGACGATGGCGATCATGTTGCCCTCACTGTCCTTGAACCAGGCGGACTTCGCCCCCCCGCCCTCGGCGATGCCGCCGACCGTCTTGAGGCCCGGCGAATCGTACTCTTCAAACACCACGCCCCCCGCTCGGAGATCCTTGACCTCGCGGGCGATATCGTCAACCTGGAAGCCCATCTGGGTGTGCTGCCCCGATGGCGTGCCCGCGCTCTGAAAGATCAGGAACCGGTCGCCGCCCGCGACCTCGTAGAACAGGAAGGACGCCAGGCCTTGCGGGCCCTCCCGGACTGGCGTGAGCCCCAGCTTGTCAGCGTAGAAGGCTTTTGCCCGAGCCAGGTCTTTCGCCGGCAGCGACGCATTCACCCGCGCGTTCTTGAGCATGCGATCCCACCTCCGGGCCCATCATAGGTGGCGGTGGTCAGCGGCGTCAGAGATCGCCACGGCCAGGACGTCGGCAGCTTCCTCGAGCTGCCGCTCATCGATCATGACTGAGGGCAGGAACCGGATCCCCGTGGCACCTGCGGGCAGCGTCAGGACCCCGCGGTCCTGGAGGGCTTTGATCAGGGCGGTGGCGGGTCGCTTCAGCTCGAGGGCCACCATCAGGCCGCGGCCGCGCACTTCGCGGATTTCGGGGCGCCGCAGGGCCCGCAGGCGGCCGAGAAACGTCGCACCCAGCTGCTGGACCCGCCGGTGGAGCTCGGCATCTGCCAGCACCCGGAGCGTGGCGGCGCCGGCGGCGCAGACCAGCGGATTGCCGGCGAAGGTGCTGCCGTGGCTCCCTTTTGGAATCCGCTCGCCGACTGCCTCGGTGGTCACGGTGACGCCCATGGGCAGTCCGTTGGCGATGCCCTTGGAGAGACACAGGATGTCCGGATCAGCCCCCATGGCGCTGAAGGCAAACGGCGCGCCGGTTCGGAAGGCGGTCTGGATCTCGTCCAGGATCAGCAGCGCGCCCCGCGCGGTGCACCGCTCCCGCACCCCGGCCAAATAGCCATCCGCCGGCACCCGGACCCCCGCCTCGCCCTGGATGGGCTCGACGATGACGGCGGCCACGGTGTCGTCCATGGCCGCGTCCAGCGCGTCGAGGTCGTCGAACGGAGTATGGCGGAAGCCGGGGAGCATGGGGGTGAACGGGTCGCGATACTTGGCCTCCGAGGTGGCGGCCAGGGCTCCGAAGGTGCGCCCGTGGTAGGCGCGGTGCATGGCGATCACCGTGGTCCGTCCGGTGGCCACCCTCGCATACTTGAGCGCCGCCTCGACCGATTCGGCGCCGGAGTTGGCGAACGAGACCCGGCTGAGGGAAGGAGGCAGCAGGACGACCAGCGCAGCCAGGAAATCCTGCCGGGCGGGGGTATCGAAGCTCTGGTGGGCGTTGGTCAGCTGTTCCAGTTGGGCGATGACCGCGGCATTCACGGCGGGGTGGCCATGCCCCAGGATGTTGACGCCGTAATTGGTCATCATGTCCAGGTAGCGGCGACCCTCCTGGTCCCAGAGGTAACAACCGTCGCCGCGCACCAGGCTGAGCCCGCGGTCGGCGTGCAGGGCCAGCGGTGTAAGCCGGCGGACCACGTCCTTCATTCTCGGATCCACGTGCCGGCTTCTTTCATGGCATCGAGCAGGGGATGTTCGCGACGCCCGTCGGCCAGGGCGACCGCCTTGATCCCGCGCCGGAGGGCCTGCTGGGCGGCCAGCAGCTTCACCCGGGCCCGCCCGCGGGCCGAGGAAAAGTAGTTGTCGATCTCGTCGCCCGCAATCGTAGCCACCAGGGTGGACTCGTCGTCGGGATCCCGGAGGAACCCCGGCGTATCGGCGAAGATCAGCAACCGGTCCGCCCCCAGGGCGGCGCCGACCTCCATGGCCAGGCGGTCGCCATCGACGTTGATCGCCACCCCCTCATGGCTAATGGCGGGCGGGGTCAGCACCGGGAGGTAGCCGGCGTCGAGCAGCAGACGCAGGAGTTTCGGCTCGATCCGTTCGATGGAGCCACTGTGGTCGCCGTGCAGCACCTTGACTTTGTCACCCTCCTTGATCCGGAGGTCCGGTTTCCGCCGCCCGATGGCGATCCCGCCGTCCATAGCCGTCAGCCCGACGGCATTGACGCCCAGCGAGCGGAGCCGTTCCACGATTCGCTTGTTCACCTTGCCCGCGTAGGCCATCAAGAAGTAGTCCATGGTCTCCGCATCGGTAAAGCGGCTGAGCTCGCCGCGTTCGGAGGTAACCAGGCGCGGCGGGTGGCCGAGGCGGGCGGACAGGTCGTTGAGCTCCCGGTTGGCCCCGTGCACGACCACCAGCGGGTCTTGCCAGCTCGCCACATCGCGCAGCAGTGGGTCGAGCTGTGACAGGCTGCCACCAACCTTGATAACCAGCATGAGCGCTAAATCGGATAGAGGCCGCTGAAATCCAGGCCGGTCCGCTCATCGAGGCCGGAGCGGATGTTAAACGCCTGCACCGCCTGGCCGGCTGCCCCCTTCATCAAGTTATCCAGGGCAGTCATGACCACCAGCCGGCGGGAGTGGGGGTCGCGCTCGAACCCGACGTCGCAGTAGTTCGTGCCGCTCAGGATCTTGGGGTTGGGATAGCGATGGATGCCCTGCGCTTCCTTAACGATGCGCATGAACGGCTCGTCCGCGTAGGCCGCCCGATAGAGCTTCCACACGTCCTTCTCGCTGAGATCGTCCTTGAGGTAGACGTGGGCCGTGATCAGGATCCCGCGCACCGCCTCCACGCCGGTCGCCGAGAACGCCACCCCGGGGCTCTGCCCGTTCAGGCCCAGCTCCTGGATGATCTCGGCCGTGTGCCGGTGGGCGGTGGGGGCGAAGGAGCGCATCTCGCCGCTCCGATGCGGATGATGGGATGCCGGGCCGGACTCGGCCCCGCCGGCGGACGATCCCGTCTTCCCCTCGATCACCACCGGCAGGGCCCGATCGAGGACGCCGGCTCGGGTCAGGGGGTACAGGCCGAGGATCGCCGCCGTCGCCAGGCAGCCGCCCGTGGACAGGCGATCGGCATGGCGGATCTCCTCCCGGTGCAGCTCCGGCAGGGCGTAGACGAAGTCGTGGAGCAGGGCCGGGCGCGGATGCTCCCAGCCGTACCAGGTCGGGTACCCGGCGGGATCGTGCAGCCGGAAATCGGCCGAGAGATCGATCAGCTTGGGCGCCAGCGGGAGAAACCGTTCGATTTCCTGGCCGGCCTGCCCGTGCGGGAGAGCCAGGAACAGGACGTCGACGGGGAGGAGTTCGGCTCGCGGCGTGAACTTCAGCTCCGTGCGCCGGCGCAGGTGTGGGTGCACGCTGTGGACATACTTGCCGCCCAGCCGCTCCGACGTGACCTGGGTCACTTCCACGTCCGGATGCGCCAGCAGCAGGCGCAGCAGCTCGCCGCCCGCGTAGCCCGAGCCGCCTACGATCGCCGCCCGGATCACAGCGTCCGCAGCACTTCGCTCAGCACGTCGACACCGCGCTGGAACTCGGCCAGGTCGATG
>DASPZT010000244.1:0-9850 GCA_035636135.1 Candidatus Limnocylindria bacterium
CATGCAGCAGGAAGGTCCGCGATTCCTGCCGCTGCAGCGCGACCTGGATGCGATCGACGGCGGCCTGCTGGGCCGCCTCCAGCACCGGGCCCGGCTGGGCCGCCGACCGGATAGCCGCCCGCTTGAGAATCCGGCTCGCCCGCCGGGGACCGGAGGAGACCCGCTTCGAAACCGCGCGCACGCGCGGCGGCACGATAGCCCGGACGACCTCGTCCAGCGGCGCCAGGTAGTGGCGGCTAATCCAGCCGGCGAGCTCGAGCAGATAGGGGGGCACCAGCGGCTCGGCGTCGATGATGGCCGCGATCGGGCGCGGGTTGACGACGCCCGGAGACTCGGTCAGCGCGTAGACAAAACCGGTTGCGGAGCGCTTCCCGAATGGCACCTGGACCCGCTGACCGACCTGGACCTGGCCGAGCAGCGCGTCGGGGATGCGGTAATCAAAGAGTCCCGAGGCGCTCCCCACCCGCGTCTCCACCACGACCTGGGCCACCGTCGTGGCCTTTGGTTTAGGTGCGACGGCCACGGGTGGCAGTGATGGCATCCCAGATCCGCTCGGCGACCTCCCCCTTGGGTGCGCGCGGCACCTCGTCGACGACGCCGCTGGGGCCCAGGATGGTCACCGCGTTGTCTTCGCTCCCGATGCCGATGCCCGCCCCGACCTGGTTGGCGACGATCAGGTCCAGGCCGTGCCCCGCCAGCTTGGCTTTAGCATTCTCCATCAGCCGTTCGGTCTCCAGGGCAAACCCGACCCGGAACAGTCCGCTGCGCGGTCCCACGCTGTCCAGCACATCGACGTTGGGAGTGAGGCGGAGCTCCCGCCCGCCCTGCGCGCGTTTGAGCTTGCTGGGGGCCGGATCCTCGACGCGGTAATCCGAGACCGCTGCCGCCATCACCAGGATGTGCGCCCGCGCGGTCGCCTCCTGCAGCGCCGCCAGCATCTCGGCGGCCGTCTGCACGGGGACCTCGGTGATCCCCTCCAGGTCGGCGGGCATGGTGGTGACCAGGGTGACCTCGGCCCCGCGCGACGCCGCCACGGTAGCCAGCGCCCGACCCATCCGGCCGCTGGAGGCATTGCCGATGAAGCGCACCGGGTCGATCGGCTCTCGGGTTCCGCCGGCGGTGATGACCACGCGACAGCCCTCCAGGTTGTAGGCGCCACTGAGCACGGCACGGATCACCGCCACCACGCGCTCGGGAGCGGCCAGGCGGCCCTGAGCCACGCGCCCCGAGGCCAGCCGGCCGACGACCGGCGAGACGATGTAGACGCCGCCCTCTTTGAGGGTCTCCAGGTGGGCCTCGGTCTGCGGGTGGGACAGCATCAGGTCGTGCATCGCGGGCGCCACGACCAGCGGTGCGCGGGTGGCCAGCGCCGTCCCGGTGAGCACGTCGTCCGCGATTCCCAAAGCGAGTTTGGCGAGTGTGTTGGCCGTGGCCGGCACGATGGCCAGCACCTCGGCCCATCCGGCCAGGTCGATATGCGCCTCCCCTCCCCTCCCGCCGGCCAACCAGTCGGAGGCCACCGGGTGTGAGGACAGGGCCTCAAACGTCAGAGGCGCAATAAAACGGGTCGCCTCGGGCGTCATCAGCACCCGGACGTCGGCGCCCTCCTCGGTCAGCAAGCGCAGGCACTCGATGGCTTTGAAGGCCGCAATGCCGCCAGTGACGCCCAGGGCCACGCGCCGGCTCTCCAGGCGGCTCATGCGCGTTGCCGGCGGCGCTCGTGCTCCGCGGCGATCATGGCCAGGATCTCGCGCGCGCTTTCCTCCACGTCACGGTTGCAGACCACGTGCTCATAATCCTTGGCCAGTCCCAGCTCGACCAGCGCTTCGCGCTGCCGCCGCTCCAGAGCGGCCGGGCTCTCCGTATTCCGGCCGGTGAGGCGCTGCAGCAGCTCGTCGGTGGATGGGGGCGTGATAAAGATGAAGAGCGCGTCGGGCTTGCGCTTCTTGACGAAGGCGGCGCCCTGGACATCGATCTTCAGGATGATGTCCTCGCCCCGGGCGAGCGCGTCCTCGACCCGCTTGCGCGAGGTCCCGTAGTACTGGTCGTACACCTGGGCCCACTCCAGGAATTCCTTGGCTTCGATCAACCGCTTGAACTCGTCTTCGGTGACGAAGGTGTAGCTCTGGCCGTCGATCTCTCCCGGTCGGGGTGCCCGGGTCGTGTAGGACACCGAGTACTTGAGCTCGGGTGCCAGTTGGAAGAGCCGGCGCAGGATGGTGTCCTTTCCGACACCACTCGGCCCGGAGATCACGATGAGGAGTCCGGGCTCTTTCGGTTGGGGCATGCGCTTACGGAATTGTGCCACCTAGCGCGTCCCAGGCGGCGACGAAGTCGGGCGGCAGGGGGCTTTCGAGGCGGATGGCCTGGCCGGTCCGTGGATGCCGGAATTCGATCTCGGCCGCGTGCAGCGCCGGGCGGGCGATCAGCGGCGATGGCCGCCCGTACACCAGGTCGCCCAGCACCGGATGATGGATGTAGGCGAGATGCACGCGAACCTGGTGGGTGCGGCCCGTGAGCAAGCTGACCTCCAGCAAGGTATGGCCCTGGACCAGCCCCAGTCGGCGAAAGTCGGTGATCGCCTCCCGGCCTTTGGCCGCCACGGCCATCCGCTGCCGGTGGCGGGGATCGCGACCGATGGGCGCCTCGATGCGGGCGGCGGCATCGGCTACCTCCCCGACCACGATCGCCCGGTAGCGGCGGCGCAGGCTGCGATCCTGCAGTTGCCCGGCCAGGTCGCGGTGAGCGGCATCGTTGCGGGCGATCACCAGCAGGCCGGACGTGTCTTTGTCCAGGCGGTGCACGATCCCCGGGCGCTCGACGCCTCCGATCGACGACCACTGCGCGCCTCGGGCCAGCAGTCCGTGGACCAGCGTGCCGGCCGCATGGCCCGGCCCGGGATGGACCACCAGCCCGGCGGGCTTGTCGATCACCACCAGATCGTCGTCCTCATACAGCACCCGCAGGTCCATGGGTTGGGGCGTGAGCGCGGACGGCGCGGTTGGGGGCACGTGCCAGGCCAGCTCGTCCCCCGGGTGAAGCCGGGCGCCGGGCCGTGCGGACTGACCGTTGAGCCGGACATGGCCCTCGCTGATCAGTCGCTGCACCTGGCTGCGGCTCAGCGTGGGCAGCAGCTCGGTGAGGTACTGGTCGAGGCGGGCAGCTGGCGCCGCGACTCGAGTTGATCCGTCCATCAGGGGACGCTGGCGGTCCGTCTCCGGAAGAACGATCCCACCACCAGCAGCGCCACGCCGACGGTGATTGACGAGTCGGCCACGTTGAACACCGGCCAGTGCGGCACCTGGATGAAGTCGATCACCGAACCCTGCAGCCCGCGATCGTAGGCGTTGGACACCGCCCCCCCGAAAACCATCGCCAGCCCGATCCGGGCGGGCCAATCGTGCGCGGGGATCCGGGGATAGTAGACGAGGATGGCCGCCATCACCAACAGCGAGATGACCAGAAAGCCGGCTGTGAAATTCTTGAAGAGGCCGAAGGCCGCCCCGCTGTTGCGGAGCACGGTGAGGAAGAGGACGCTATCGAGAATGGGCTTCGGACCGTACCCGACGCCGTAGCGATGCTCGACCACGATCTTGGTGACCCGGTCCGCGATCACCACCACCCAGGCGATGACCGCCAGCCAGGTGTAGCTCTGGAACTTCCCTTTCAACCCGGATCCACCGATCGGACGAAGCAGATTGGGATGCGCGGCGAGATGAGCGCAGGCCCGGATCTACCGGTCGGGCGACGCAGATCGGGATGCGGGGCGTGCCGAACCGAAGGAGACGACGAGCACCGAAGCGAGCGTACCCGTCGGTACGTGAGCGAGGCGCGGAGGAGTCGACGCCCGGATCGGCCGCATCCGCGCCCGAGATGCGAGCTCGAGCCGGTGGATTCGGGCTTTGGGAGGCGACGAGCACGCGAGGGCGCGCACCCGTCGGTGCGTAACCGAGCGCGCGCAGGAGACGACACTCCGCTCGCTCGCCCCGCGCCCAATATGCAAGTGCGACTCGGTGGATTCGGGTTCAGGTCGAGCCCGCCCCGACTTTCACCAGCCCGACCCGCAGCGACTGGCCTTCAATGGTCAGCGTTTCGATGCAGGCGGTGGCCGGCGCTTCCTGGCGCTCTACCGCCAGGGCCAGCGTCTCGCGGCCGATGTAGTCGCGCCAGCGCTCCAGGACGCCGGCAATCGTGCCGTCTCCCAGGTAGAAGAGCCGAACCCGATCTTCCACGGCGAACCCGCAGCGCTTGCGCATGCCCTGGATCCCGCGTACCAGGTCGCGGGCCAAACCCTCCTCCTTGAGCTCGGCCGAAATGGTCGTGTCCAGGCTGACGGCGCCGCCCTCGCCCGCATAGCGCGCCGTCTTGACGTTCAGCTCTTCCAGGAGGATGGCCTCGAAGTCCGGGGGGAGTGGCGGTTCGGCGATGGTGACCGCCTGGAGGGGTTGCCGCACTTTGATGCCGGCCTCGTTCCGGGCCGCGTGCGCGGTTTCTACCAGCCGTCGCAAGCGGGCCATTTCCCGGCGCAGCGACTCGTCGGCGGTGGCGGCGTCGGGAACCGGCCAGTCGGCCATGTGCACGCTCTCCGGCCAGCCCTGGCGCCCGGCCGTCAGGTTCCGGTACATGGTCTCCGACAGAAAGGGCGCCAACGGCGCCAGCAGGCGGACCAGCACCAGCAGGGTCTCCTCCAGGGTTTGGTACGCGCTCCGTTTGTCGGCGTCCGATTCGGACTTCCAGAACCGGCGGCGTGACCGGCGCACATACCAGGTGGAGACGTCCAGCGTAAACGCCTCCAGCCGGCGGGAGGCGGTGGTGGGGTCGTAGGCATCGAGGGCGCGCTCCACCTCGGTCACGGTGGCATGCATCTCGGCCAGCAGCCAGCGGTCGAGCAGGGCCCGCTGAGGGACGGGGACTCTGGGAGCGCCGGGGTCATAGCCGTCGAGCCTCGCGTAGTTGGCAAAGAACGCGTACGTGTTCCAGAGGATGAGGAAGAACCGCCGGATGACATCGCGGACGGCCGACGGATCGAAGCGATATTCGTTGCCGATGGCCACCGCCGAGTAGAAATACCAGCGGGTCGCATCGGCGCCGTATTCGGCCATGACGGCCATCGGGTCCACGGTGTTGCGGCGGGACTTACTCATCCGCCGCCCGGCCTTGTCCACCACCAGCCCGGTACAGATGACGTTCTTGTATGCCGACCGGTCGAAGAGCATGGTGCCGATGGCGAGCAGGCTGAAGAACCAGCCGCGGGTCTGATCCAGGGCCTCGGCGATGAAGTCCGCCGGGAAGCGCTCTTCAAAGACCTGCTTGTTCTCAAACGGATAGTGGAATTGGGCAAAGGGCATGGCGCCCGAGTCGAACCAGACATCGATGACGTCCGGGACGCGGCGCATCACCCCGCCGCATTTCTGGCAGGGCAGCGTCACCCGGTCGATGTATGGACGGTGCAGGTCGTCCTTCACGGTCAGGCCCACCTCCGCCACCGACCCGACGCACCGGCGCTCCTGGCAGGCTTCACACTCCCAGATCGGCAGCGGGGTGCCCCAATACCGCCAGCGCGAGAGCGACCAGTCAACCAGCGATTCCAGCCAGTTCCCCATCCGGCCGCCCTTGATGTAGTCGGGGATCCAGTTGACCAGGTCGTTGTTCTGCAGCAGCCGGGCCTTGACCGCGGTGGTTCGAGCGAACCAGGAGGTCAGGGCATAGTAGAGAAGCGGCGTGTCGCAGCGCCAGCAGAACGGATACGTATGGCGGATGGTCTCGGCACGGTACATCAGGCCGCGCTCCTGCAGGTCGGCGATGATCAACGGATCGGCCTTCTTCACGAAGATGCCGGCGAATGGCTCCACCTCGGGGCGGAACTTGCCGGACAGGTCGACGACGTGCCGGACCGGGATCCCCTTTTCCTGGGCGAGGCGGAGGTCGTCGACGCCGTACGCCGCGGCGGTGTGTACGATCCCGGTCCCGTCCTCCACAGAGACGAAATCGGCATCGACCACGTAAAAGGCGGGCTCTTTGGGAATCAGGTAGCGGTAGAGCGGCTGGTAGCGCTTGCCGAGCAAGCTTTTGGCATCGAGCTCGGCTTCGATGGTGTAGTCCCCCTGGAGCACCGACAGGCGGGCTTTAGCCAGGATGTAGCGCTCGTCTCCCTGGCGGACCCGAACGTACGGAAACTGGAGTCCCACCGCCAGGGCGACGTTACCGGGCAATGTCCAGGGCGTCGTGGTCCAGGCCAGGAAGTACGTCCTGGGCTCATCCTCCAGCTCGAACTTGACGTACACGGAGGGGTCTTCGATGTTGTCCTGATACCCCAGCGCCAGCTCGTGGCTGGACAGGGGCGTGGCGCAGCGGGGGCAGTAGGGGACGACTTTGTAGCCTTGATAGAGCAGGCCCTTGTCCCAGAGCTGCTTCAGGCTCCACCAGACGGATTCGATGTAGGTGGAATCGTAGGTACGGTACGCGTGCTCGAGGTCCACCCAGAAGCCCATCCGCTCGGTTGCCTCGGCCCATTCGTCGATGTACTGGAAGACGCTGGCCCGGGAGAGCTTGTTGAAGGCCTCCACGCCGTACCGTTCGATGTCCTGCTTCCCGGAGATCTTGAGCTGCTTTTCGACCTCGATTTCCACGGGCAGGCCGTGCGTGTCCCAACCTCCCTTGCGCTCGACATAGAAGCCGCGCATGGTTTTGTAGCGCGGGAAGAGATCCTTCATCGCCCGCGCCAGGACGTGGTGGATGCCGGGCAGTCCGTTGGCCGTGGGTGGCCCTTCATAGAAGATGTACCGCGGCCCGCCCTCCCTCTGCTTGAGGCTTTTGGGGAAGATTCCGCGCTCCTTCCAGAACGCCAGCACCTTCAGCTCCAGCTCGGGAAAGCTGACCGCCGTGGGGACTTCGTCAAACATGGGACTCGAAATGTACCAATTTGAAAGACGCGCCTAGTGTCCCGAGTCGGAGGTTCGTTGAGAAAGTCGCGGCCTCGGCGGCCGGTGCCAAGGCAGGGGTGGCGGAAGGAGGAGCCTATCGGTTGATAGGTGACGACTTGCGCCGGGCCCCCTAACGCCGGCATCAGCGCCACAGGCGCCCGGCCGCCCAGGCCGATGAATTTCCAGCGGACCTCTGACTTGGGACACGAGGACGGGCATCAGCTCAACAGGTAGCTCACCAGGTAGAGGGCGAGGATGGCCACCATGGGCGAGAAGTCCACGCCCATCGGGCTGGGGACAAGCCGCCGCAGCGGGGCCAGGATGGGCTCCGTTACGTCCACCAGGAAGCGCATGACCGGGTTCGACCAGTCGCGCACAAACCAGGAGGCCATGGCCCGGGCGAAGATCGAGAGGATCCACAGGTAGAGGAGGACGCGTGCGAATTCATGGAGATAGGTCAGCAGGGTGGTCACGGTGTCCTCATCGGGGGCCGAAAATGGCTCGGCCCAATCGTAGCATCGTGGCCCCTTCCGCAATCGCGGCCGGGTAGTCGTCCGTCATCCCCATCGACAGCTCGGGCAGTGCCTGGCCAAGGCTGTTCTGGAGCTGGTCGCGGAGCGCGCGTAGTTGGCGAAAGAAGGGCCGCACCGACTCGGGATCGGGGCGCAGCGGGGCGATGGTCATCAGGCCCCGCAAACGCAGCGTCGGGTGGTCGCGGATGGCCTCGGCGACCAACGGGACGTCCGCCGGCCGGGCTCCGGTTTTCTGCGGCTCCTCTCCGACATTGACCTCGATCAACACGTCCAACGGTGTCCCGACGCGCGGTCCGAGGGCTGCCACTAACCGCGCGCTGTCGACCGATTGCACCATGGCGAAATGGCCGGGGACGTCCTTCACTTTGTTTCGTTGCAGGTGACCGATCAGGTGCCACTCACATTCCTCGGTCGCGAGCGCCTCGATCTTGGGCACTGCCTCCTGGACGCGGTTCTCGCCGAAGGTACGAAGCCCGAGCGCGATCGCGTCCCGGATCCGCTCCAGGGGAACGGTCTTGGTGACCGCGATCAGCCGGATGGTTTCCGGGTCTCGGCCGGCCCGGGCGGCGGCCGCGGAGATGGCGGCGCGCACGCGGTCGAGGTTCTCGGCCAGCAGGCCGTCGGTCACGGAAGGGCAATGGCCGCCAGGAAGCGGCCGGGGCGCTGTGCGCGGTGCGAGAACCAGCGATCATCCTCGCGGGTACACCATCCGGTCTTCAGGATCTGTCCTCGATCGACGCCCGCGTCCTGCAGCTCGAGCTGGGCCAGGGCCGCCAGGTCGAGGAGGGCTCGCCCGTTTCGCTCCTCGAGGTAGGCGTCGGGCCGGCCGAACCGCTGACCCATCGGCTCGAAGACCTCGGGGCCGACCTCGTAACAGGCCCGGCAGATCCCGGGACCGATCAGGACCAATAAGTCAGACGCGTCTGTGCCGTAGGCACTGGACATGGCCCGGACGGTCTCGCCCGCGACCCCGGCCAGGGCGCCCCGCCAGCCCAGGTGGGCGACCGCCACCGCCCCTCTTGCCCGGTCTACGAAGAGCAACGGGTAGCAGTCGGCGTGGTAGGTGAGGAGGGCCTGGCCGGGGAGGTCCGTTGCCAGGGCATCGGTGTCCAGGACCGACTGCCCCCCCTCCCTGGGTTCCGTCTGCCGAAAGGTACGCACCCGGGCGCCGTGAACCTGGGCCGCCAGCGCCGCCCGGCCAAGGTCGAACCCGACCGCGGCTGCAAACGCTTGGCGGCGTCGCATGACGGCCTCGGGTTCCGCCGAGCCATTCAGCCCCATTGAACCGAGCGCGCTGGTAGAGAATCCGTGGCGCGCTGGGAATGAGGCGCGCTCGAGGCGTGCGCTTGACGGTCCAATCATGAATTCGTCCTTCGCCATCCTCGAAGAAACGCATAACGACCGGGCCGGTATTCCTCCACTCGAAGCATTCTGTAGACGGCTCCGGGAAGGTTGTTACCCAAGGCTCCATGGAACTTTAACGTAACAACCTGGCTGGAGGGTTGTTCATGGAGGACACTCGAACGCAACAGCCAGCTTGGGCCGCCCGCCCCCGCGTTTGGAGCCCTCCCGGCTAGCGCCGACAGCGACGCTCTACGACTTCTTGTCCTTGCTCAGGAGCTGGTCGATCTCTTGCTTGACCTCCTGGAGGTCCATGAAGGAGCGATAGACCGAGGCAAAGCGGATATAGGCCACATCGTCCAGGCTGCGTAGCTTGTCCATCACCAGCTCGCCGACTTCGCGGGATGCAATCTCGGTCTTGCCCCTGGTGCGGAGCTCGCTCTCGATCTCGTCCACGATCCGTTCCACCGCGCTGGGCGAGATCTCCCGCTTGGTGGTCGCTTTCATCAAGCCGCTGAAGAGTTTCTGTCGATCGAAGTCCTCCCGGCGACCGTCTTTCTTGATGACGTACAGCGGCACGGTTTCGATTCGTTCGTACGTCGTGAAGCGCTTGGCGCATTCAAGGCACTCCCGACGGCGGCGGATCGACTCCCCGGTGTCAGAGTCCCGGGAGTCGACGACCTTCAGGTCGAGATGGCCACAATATGGACACTTCATCCGTGCCCAGTATCCCAGATATTGTGGTTCAGCCCGACCTTACCCCGCTAGCGCCGCCCTCGCAGGAACGCCGGAATATCCAGATTCGAGGCATCAAAGCCACGGAAAATCGGCGTCGGCTCGTTCACCGGGGCCAGGTACGGTTCGTCGGTTTCGATCGTGATCTCGTTGGAGGTGCCGAAGCCGGTGGCGACTACCGTGATCTTGATCTCGCCCACCATCTTCTCGTCGATGACGGTCCCGAAGATGATATTGGCGTCGCGGTCGGCCGACGCCCGCACAATCTCGGCGGCCTCGTTGACTTCGTGGAGCGTCATGTCCGGACCGCCGGTGACA
>DASPZT010000245.1:0-2255 GCA_035636135.1 Candidatus Limnocylindria bacterium
GATCGATTTCGGAGAGCCAGCGACCAGCCCGGTGGTGCCGGGCTGGGCCTGGCCATCGCCGACGCCGTGGTTCGGGCGACCAACGGCCGCTGGGACGTGGGCACCTCGCCGGCGGCCGGGGCCAGCATGGCGATCACCTGGCCGCGGGCCGCATAACCCAACCAACGTGCAGGGAGTCAAGCTCCCTCGCGGTCGGTGCCGGGACTCGAATCTCCCTCCCCCTGCGGGAAGGGTGGGGTGTGGGTATCACAGCGAGGCGATGCTCTCATTCTCCTGGAGGCCCGGGGCGAGCCTAGGTGCGCGACGCGGACTCTTCGAGGCGGAACCCCGCGCCTCGAACCGTGACGATCCGGACGCCTGAATTGACGAGCTTCGCTCGAAGGCGGCTCATCTTGACGTCAATGACGTTCGAGCCCAGCGGATCGGTCTCATCGCGCCAGGCGTGCTCGGCGATGGCCTTGCGGTCGACCACGGCCGGGAAGCGCCGCATCAACAGCTCCACGATGTGAAACTCCGCCGTGGTCAGGTTGAGCGGCCGGCCATTCACCGAGGCCTGGCGGCGCGCCGGATCGAGCGAGAGCCCACCCTTAACCATCACCGGCGCGTCGACTCCCCGCGGCCGGCGCTGCAGCGCGCGCACCCGGGCCACCAGCTCGCCGAAGTCGAACGGCTTGACCAGGTAGTCGTCGGCCCCGGCGTCCAGCCCCTGGATCCGGTCGGGCGTGGTGTCGCGGGCGGTCAGCATCAGGATGGCGGTCGGCCGGTCGTGTTTGCGTGCCCAGGACACGACCTCCACGCCAGGCACGCCGGGCATCCGCCAGTCCACGATGGCGACGTCGTACGCATAAAACTTCAGCTGTTCGATGGCGTCGTCCCCGCGGTCGACGGCATCTACCACGTAGCCCGCGTCCTGCAGGCCCTGAACGAGCACCTCGCGCAGCCCGCGGTCGTCCTCGGCGACCAGGATGCGCATGGGTTCGTCCTACGCTTTCTGGAGCAGCAGGCTGAACTCCATGGTGGCATTATCCTGGACGCTCACGAAGCCACCGATGCTGGGCGGCACCATGTTGAACTCACTGAATGGGAACGTCAGCGAGCCCACTACCTGGATCTGCGATCCGCTCAGCTGCGCGTCCATCGGGATCGTCACGGACGTCGTCGTGCCATGGATGGTGAGGTCTCCGGTGGCAGAGACGTGGACCGTCTGTCCGGTGGTTGCGGTCGCCGGGAGCACGATCGGATTGGTCAGCTTAAAGGTGGCCGTCGGGTAGCGATCGCTCTCCAGACCCATCTGGTGGATGCGCCGGTCCCGCATCGCCCGGTCGCTGGTCAGGGTGGACACATCGACCGTGAACGTCGCGGCCGTGACCGTGTAACCGGCGGCCGACTGCGCCAGGGTGAAGCTGCCGGTAATCGACGAGGTCCGCCCGACCGCGTCGGTGGGCGCGGCCAGCCCCGCCAGTTGTTCGCGCACGCGATACCCGGCAACCGAGCCGGTGCCGACAGTCCAGGTCCCGACACCCGGGCTGGCACTGGCCGTGGTCGCGGGCGAGGCGGTGCTGGCCGGCTGTATCGTCAGCTGGCGTGGCGAGCTCCCACCGAGTAGCAACCAGTAAACGCCTCCAAACGCCAGGGCGCCCATCACAACCAGCGCGCCCAGACCGACGATCACTCGAGTCAGGGGTGGCATGCGCATAGCCTGTCAGCCGGTTCCTTTCGATTTCATTACGTGCTTCTCATCGTTCTGAGCTTGGCCCACCAACAGCCAGCTCCAGATCCAGCCGACAACCAGGCCGGCGGTCACATCCGTGGGGTAGTGGACGCCGAGATAGACGCGCGAGCCGGCCACCACGACGGCGAGGACCAGCGCCGTCCCGATCAGGACCCGCTGCCACGGGGCAGGCCATGATCTGCCCAGCAAGAGCGCCAGGGCGAGGTAAATCGCGGCGGCCTGGACCGCATGCTCGGATGGAAAGCTATTGGAGGAGACCTGGGTCAAATGCTCGACGGGCGGCCGGTCCCGGCCGATGATGACCTTGGTGAGGGTGGGCAGGAGCGCCGACCCCACCGCCACAGTAGCCAGCACCAATCCATCAGGGCGCCGGTTCCAGCGCCACAGGACCACCACCGCCACGGCCGCCAGCGGGGAAAGGATGACCAGCGATCCCAGTGCCGTGAGGACCGAGGTGAGTCGCGTCAGGCCTGCCGCCCGGTCGGCCGCCACAGATTGCAGGGCCTGCAAGTCTAAAGCGGGG